>CALXVO010000006.1 GCA_944392065.1 uncultured Clostridia bacterium
GAGCAAACGAGTGGCCTTAAAAAATTTTATTTTTTAAGGTCGCTAATTTGTTTGCGACAGCAAGGTACAAAAAAATTGAGAAATATACATACTACTAAGACATATTCTACAAATTTACGTTGAACAGTAACCTAGAACGTTACAATTCACGGTTATTTTTGGTCGGAGCAATATATTAGAATAGGCTGTAAACTGTAACTCTAGAACTACAAGCCGAATAAACTAATTATGCACAAAAAAAAACAAAGCAATCTTTTGATTACTCTGCTTTTTTTATTATGCAAGATGATCTTTTATATAATCTACAACATCGCCTACAGAAACAACCTTTTCTGCATCGCTATCAGGTATTTCTATATCAAATTCTTCTTCAAGAGCCATTATTAATTCAACTATGTCAAGTGAATCTGCTCCTAAATCATCTATAAAAGATGCTTCCATTGTAACTGCTGTTTCAGCTACACCTAGTTGCTCAACTATTATTCCTTTTACTTTTTCAAAAACTTCTTCTGAACTCATTATATAAGTTCACCTCCTTATATTTTTCATAACTTCGTCTTATCTAACAATAATACATATTAATTTAATTGTCAATATTTTTTATGAATTTTTTTCAAAAGCCTCTATCATTTTTTCTACTGCCTTATTTTGAACAAATTGTTCAGCTTGCTTTATTGTAAATTCAAATAGCTTTTCATCACTACTTCCATGAGCCTTTACTACTGGTCTTTTTACTCCTAAAAATAATGCTCCGCCATATTCTTTATAATCTACTGTTTTAGAAAATTTTTTGATTGCTGGTAAACTTGGAAGTGCAGCTATTTTAGTTAATAAGCTATGTGTTAAGCTTTCTGTTAAACTTCTTTTTACAAATTTTCCCAATCCCTCAATGGATTTTAGGAAAACATTTCCAGTAAAGCCATCAGTAACTACAACATCTACATCTCCGGAAAAAGCGTCCCTTCCTTCAACATTACCTATAAAGTTAATGTCTAGTTTTTCAGCATTTTCCTTTAACAATTTATATGATTCTTTTGTAAGTTCATTACCTTTTGTTTCTTCAGTTCCTATATTTAATAATCCTACCGCTGGATTTTCCATTCCAAATGTGTTTTTTAAGTAGATGCTTGCCATTTGTGCAAATTGAAGTAGATTTATTGGCTTACAATTCGTGTTCGAACCACAGTCTATTAAAAGTAATCTACTTTTATATGCAGGCAAAATTCCAGCCAAAGCTGGTCTATCTATGCCTTTTATTCTCCCTACTAGAAGAGTAGCTCCTGTGAGTAGTGCACCCGAATTTCCAGCAGAGATAAATACATCTCCTTCGCCTTGTTTTAGCATATTAAATCCTACAACCATCGAAGAATCCTTCTTGTGCTTTATTGCCTGGGTTGGAATATCTTCCATTTCTATTGTTTCTGTTGCATTTTTTATGCTTAATCTAGGAGATATATCATTTATGTCATCTTTTCCATATAATTCTTTTATACGTTTTTTTATTACTTCTTCTTTTCCTATTAAAACTACTTTAGCTTGTATTTGGTTTATTGCTTTTACTGCTCCTTTTATATTTGCATCTGGTGCATTATCTCCACCCATGGCATCAAGTAAAATAATCATCTGGTTTCCTCCATTAATTGTATATTATTATAAATATATTTATTTTATTTTTTATTAGAACTTTTCTTATTTAGTACTTGACTAATATTTTATAACTTATATTTAGTAAAGTCAATTATTATTTTGAAATTCGACCCATAGTTCGTTACAGGAAAATGGTTTTACAGAAATTTCAGCCTTAAACCTAGGTAATATGTATATTTAGAAAATTTTTGCAGTGACGCATAAGCGACCAAACGAGCTTCTTCGAAGCGAGTGCGATTTGGAGCAACCTTCCTGCGATTAAAAGAAAAATTTATTTTTCTTTTAATCATTAGAAGGTGTGCTTTCGCCAAGGAACAAAAAAATTTGAGAAATATACATATTACCTAGGTTTTTATATTGAATATATTTTAAAACCATTATCCAGTAACTATGATTCATAATTATAGTTACAAAAAAGATATAGCCTTATAACTATATCTTCTTACTTTATTAGTTATATAAATAATTTTGTGGGTTTATAACTGCTCCATTTACCCTTACTTCAAAGTGTAAGTGGTTGCCTGTTGAGTTACCCGTTGAACCAACAGCTGCTATTGTATCGCCAGCCTCTACCTTTTCTCCTGTAGAAACATATAACTTACTACAGTGTCCATAATAAGTCTCAACACCATTTCCATTGTCTAGTTTCACTACATATCCATATCCACCACTGTATCCGGAGAAAGTAACAGTACCACCTGCTGCTGCCTTTATTGGTGTTCCATATGGTGCTGCTATATCTAAGCCAGTATGACTACTAGATCTGATGCTTTCCCTATTACCAAATCTGGATGTAATAATACCAGATACTGGCGTTACTTCTAGATAAACTCCTTGCACAGTATGAGATTCTATTTCTTTTTTCTCTTCTATTTCAGCTTCTATTTCTTCTTTCTTTTTTTCAATTTCTGTATCAATATCTGCTGATGCTACTTTAACTGTAGTTTCATTTTCCTTGTCTGTTGTTACTACCTCTGTTATACCTATTTCTAAATCTATTTCGTCTTCATATTTTTCTGTCATTTCATCTACTATTTTTTCAGCTTCTTCTAAGCTTGCTAAAACGGCTTTTTCTTCGCCATCCAGTGTCACGGCATATAATTTATAGGTCGTTTCAGAACTATCTTGTAGTTTAGCTAATATTACTTCTTCATTTGTTTGCTCTGATTTGTCTACAAATTTTAGACTATATTCAGGCATGTTTTCTATTACTGTAAATAATTTTGCTTCTTCTTCTTTATTTATTATTTCATTTACTTTTAATTCAAATTCTTCTTTGTTTGCTACATAACCTACTGTCTCACCATTTATTATTACTTCACATACTAGGTTAAATTTAAAAAGTATAATTATTGTCATTACAAACAGTGCAATTGCTACTATATTTATAAGTCTAATCATTTCTTTTGTGTAGTATTTAATTTTCCTGTTTAAAATATATTTTCACACTCCTTTTTGTGACGTGACAAAGTTAATTATACCATATATTCTGTGCAGTTTCAAATTTAATATTCTATTTTCTCGCATTTTTGACATTTTTTAGACATTTCATGCTTTTTGCTGTTTGAATTATCTTACAGTTTCCTCTATTTTCCTTTATTTTTCTCATTTTTTCTCGTTTTTTCAGCTATTGACTTTTGGTTGGAATTACTATCTATGGAAATTTTTACACAAATTGAGCAATTGGGGACGGGCTTGTTTTGCACAAGGTTAAACCAATTTTCTATATAAATAAATATTTATGTTTAGCCTTGAGCAGAACAAGTGTGGTCCAAATCGCATATCGCACAAGAGAGGGCAAATCTTAAATTTGTCCTCTTTCTTATAAGGTGTGTCCCCTTTTCCCATTTATGAAATAATAGAACCGTCCCCTTGTTTCATAAATTCTTTTTCCAAATTTGATTTCATTTAATTTCTTTTGTGCTTCTATAATAACGAGTGGAAGTAAGGATATTCCTATTGTATATAGCCATTGTGTTCCATTTAATGGTACTAATTTAAATACATTTGCAAATGCTGGTACCATTACCACAATTCCTTGCAGAGCAATTCCTAGTACAAATGCTCCTATTAAGTATTTATTTTCTAATAAGCCAACTTTAAAAATGGATTCATCGCTTTTTACATTAAAACTATGTACTAACTCAAGCATTCCTAGTGCTACAAATGCCATACTTCTTCCTACTTCTAGGCCATATAGATTATTTCCAATGCTAAATATTAGTAGTGTAAGCATTCCAAGCATTGCACCTTCAACAAAAATCTTCCCCCATAAGCCATCTGCAAAAATGCTTTTCTTTGCGTCTCGTGGTTTTCGATTCATAATGTCTTTGTCCGGTGGTTCTAAGCCTATTGCGATTGCTGGCAGTGAGTCTGTAACTAGATTCACCCACAAAAGCTGTATTGCTAAAAGTGGTGATTTCATTCCTAGAAGTAACCCTACAAATATGGTTATAATTTCTCCTATATTCGTAGCAATTAAGAAATGGACCGCTTTTTTTATGTTTTCAAAGATATTTCTACCTTGTTTTACTGCTTCTACAATCGTAACAAAATTATCATCTGTTAAAATCATATCTGATGCATTTTTCGCAACATCGGTACCATTTTTTCCCATAGCAATTCCAATATCTGCTTTCTTTAGTGCAGGTGCATCATTTACACCATCTCCTGTCATTGCAACTACTGCACCTGTCTTTTGAAATGCCTCTACAATTCTTACCTTGTGTTCTGGAGATACTCTAGCAAAAACAGAATACCTTGAAATATTTTTCTCTAGTTCTTTTTGTGGTATTTCGTCCAGTTCTTTTCCAGTTATCGCCAAATCGTTTTTCTTTAGTATTCCTAATTCTTTTGCAATTGCTTTTGCGGTAGCAATATGATCTCCTGTTATCATAACAGTTTTAATTCCCGCTTTTCTGCAAGTTGCTACTGCTTCTTCTACACCTTCGCGTGGTGGGTCAATCATTCCTATTAATCCCACAAATGTTAAGTTATTTTCTATACTTTTGCTATCTATATTGGTTGGCAATCTAGGCATTTCTGCATATGCTACTGCAATTACTCTTAAAGCATCATCTGCCATCTTGCTATTTATTTTCTCAATCTTTTGTATTGCATTGCTATCTAATAAGCGTACTTCTCCATTTAAAAAGTAATGTGTGCAGTGCTTTAATAACACATCTGGAGCTCCTTTTGTAATTGTTATAAAGGTATTCGTTTGAAATAGTTTGCTTATAATGCTGGTGTCGTCCGCTATCTCTAAATTATTCGCGTTCGCTTTACCAATCTGGCTATCTTTTTCTGATGTTATTTTGGAATTGTAATTAATTTTATGTATGGTGCTCATCATTTTTCTGTCTGAATCAAAAGGGATATCATTAATTCGGTTAAATTTTTGATATAACCTTTCTTTATATTTGCCTTGCTCTTTTGCTGCATTAACTATTGCAAGTTCAGTAGCCTCTCCCACTTCTCCTTCTACATCGGTACACATTGTTCCTAGTTCTAGGATTATATTCCTTTGGTAATCTAGGCTTTCTCCTTTAATATCCATTACCTTTGTTACTTGCATTTTATTTTGTGTTAGGGTTCCTGTCTTGTCCGAACAAATTACACTACTACTTCCTAATGTTTCAACTGCTGGCAGTTTTCTAATAATTGTATTTTTTCTTGCCATTCGTGTAACACCTATGGAAAGCATTATCGTAACGATGGCAGGTAATCCCTCCGGAATAGCAGCTACTGCTAGTCCTACCGAAGTCATGAACATTTCAATTGGTTCTATCTTTTTTAGGATTCCAATTACAAAGATAAAAGCACAAATTACCAAGCATCCAATTCCAAGCGTTTTTCCAACTTCTCCTAGTTTCTTTTGAATTGGTGTTTCTGGTGACTCATTTGTGATAATCATATTAGCAATTTTTCCTACTTTTGTATGCATTCCTATATCGGTAACAATGGCTTCTCCATGTCCATTTACTACAATGGTATTTGCAAAAGCCATATTTAGCGTATCTCCTAAGGCTGTCTTTTCATCCAGTAGTACATTGGCATCTTTGGTCACAGGAACTGTCTCTCCCGTCAAGCTAGATTCTTCTATTTTTAAATTAGAACAACTAATTAATCTGCAATCAGCTGGTACAAAATTCCCTGCCTCCAATAAAACTATGTCTCCTGGTACCACTTCTGTACCTTTTATCGTGAGTATCCTTCCATCTCTTCTTACCTTTGCCACAGGTGCCGACATATCTTTTAATGCTTCTAACGACTTTTCGGCTTTCGCCTCTTGCACCAGTCCCATTATCGCATTAAGTACCACTATTGCAATAATGATAATGGAATCTATGTAATCGTTCTCTCCTTGTATAAATGAAATACCTGCCGAAACCACTGCTGCTATTAATAAAATGATTATCATAAAATCTTGAAACTGTTTGATAAAACGTATCAAAAGACTTTCTTTTTTCTGCTCATCCAGTTTATTGGGTCCATGCTTATTATGCCTTTCTTCTGCTTCTTCTTTGCTCAATCCTTGCCTTAAGTTTGTCCTAAGTTTTCGTGCAACTTCCCCCACATTAAAAGACTGCCACATATCTATCAACTCTCCTTTGTTTTTAGGTTATATTAATATATATGCAACAGTCTTTAACTTTATGACTAATTTTTCCAAATTAGAGACAGGCGTATTTTATCCAAGTTTCATGGATAGCAATTTGCTTACTCCGTTTTCTTCCATGGTTACGCCATATACGGTGTTTGCTGCTTCCATTGTTCCTTTTCTATGCGTGATTACTAAGAATTGTGTTTCGTTGCTAAATTTCTTTAGATATTCTGCAAATCGATATACGTTTACATCGTCTAGTGCTGCTTCAATTTCATCTAGTACGCAGAATGGTGCTGGATTTATTTTTAGGATAGCGAATAGAAGGGCAATTGCGGTAAATGCTTTTTCTCCTCCAGATAATAGCATCATGTTTTGAAGTTTCTTTCCTGTTGGCTGTACTTGTATATCTATTCCGCAATTTAATACATTTTCTTCATCTTCTAGTTTTAATTCTGCTTTTCCTCCACCAAATAGTTCCACAAATACTTCATTAAAGTTTTTATTGATTTCTGCAAATTTCTCTATAAACTGTTCTTTCATTGTTTGTGTCATGTCTGCAATTATTTTTCTTAATTTTGTAGCTGTGTTTTCTAAGTCTAAACGTTGTTCGCACATAAAGTCATATCTTTCTTTAGTCTTTTTATATTCTTCAATTGCGTCAACATTAATGCTTCCTAATTCTTTTATTTGATTACGAAGTACATTGACATCTCTTGCTGCCTTTTGCACATTTTGTGGTTTTTGATATTCTCCCGCATTGTTTGGTGTTAACTCGTATCCTACCCACAAGTTATTTACTACTTGCTCTAGATCCTGCTCAAGCTTTGTTTTACGTACGTCTAATTTTACAAGCTGACCTTTTAAATCCTCTATTACACTAAACTGCTCACTTATGTTTGCTTCCGATGTTTTTAATTTTTCGTTTTTTTCCATTCTGTCTTGTTTTAATTTTTCTACAATGTTAGAACTATTTTCTACATCAGATTTAATTTTTGCAATTTCACTTTCTAGTTCCCCAATTCTTTGTTCTAAGTTAGTATTTTCTTCTAAAACATCCTTTATATTCTTTTCTTTATTTTCTATAGATGCTTTATTATTGTCAATATCTTGCTTTATTCTTTCTACCATTTCATCAATAGAAGTGCCACTTTCATCAAAGGAAGATACGGATATTTTTAAGTTTGTAATATCAAAATTTAGGTCATCAATATATTTTTGATTATCCTTGTTATTTAAAGCAAATTCTTCTACTATTTTACTTAATTTTTCTATCTCGTCATTTAAGTAATTGGTTTCTTCTTGTTTTTGCTCTTTTTCGGTTCTATTATCTAGTTTTTGTTTTGCTAACTCCTCTAATTCTTTCTTTAGCTTTTCTCTTCTTACTTCTAATTTAGAAATACCATCTTCCATATTTAGCATTTTTTGATTTTCTGCTGCATAGGTTACTTCTATGTCTTGAAGTTCTTTTTCAAGTCTTGTTACTTCTTCTATTACATCTGCCACAGATTCTGTGTAATCTTTCTTTTCCTTGGTTAGCTTTTCTATTTTGGTATTTATCTCTTTTAAAGATTTTTCTAAATCTTCTATTTCTCTGCTTCTGCCTAAGATGTTTACCGTTTTTGTTTGAATGGATCCACCAGTAATTGCGCCTGTATTACTTATAATGTCTCCTTCTAAGGTAACAATCCTGAAAGAATGTGAATTTAGTTTTGCCATTTGAATAGCCGTGTCTAGGTTTTCGACAATCAAAGTTCTGCCTAATAAATTTAACACAATTTGTTCATATTTTTTATCACATTTTACTAAATCTGATGCAACTCCAATAACACCATCTGTGTTATTTCTAATAATTCTGTCTAGCTTTTTTCCTCTGATGGATGATACTGGCAAGAAAGATGCTCTACCTAATTTATTGTTTCTTAAATGTTCTACTAGTTTTTTCGCATCTTCTTCGGTATCTGTTACAATATTTTGTAAAGTTTGACCTAAGCACATTTCAATTGCAGTTTCGTATTTCTTATCTACAGAAATTAAATTTGCTAAAACTCCATTCATACCTTTTCCTAGCTTAGCATCTTTCTCGCAATCTAGAAGTAATGCCTTTACACTTCTTAAGTAGCCTTCTTTTTCTTTTTCCGTTTCAATCAAGAATTTTAAACGAGAGTCTTTCATTCTCATTTCATAATTCAAATTATTTAGACTAGTATCAAATTCTTTTATTTTTATCATGCTCTCTTCTTTTTTCGCTGACTTTTCTTGTAATTCTTTTGTAATTTCGTTTTTCTTATGCTCTATTTCATAAAAAGCTTTTGATTTTTCTTGTTTATCACTTCTTGCACCATCTATCTCTAACGTCAAACTGTCTATCTCTGACTTAGCCGTTTTTTCTCTTTTTTCTATGTTTTCCAAATTGGTATCTAAACTACTTATTTCAGATGCAATTTCATATTTTCGGTCGGTATGCTTTTCTATATTTTGTTTTTTGGCTTCTATTTCTAGTTCTTTATCAGATAACTTTTTCGTTAGTTCTTCCAATTCTTTTTGCTTTTCGTCTAATTCTTTTTGGAATTTTTCTCTATTTTGAGATAGATTTTCTTTTTTATCTAATTTTTGTTTTTGCTCTTCTTTTAATTCTGTAATTCTTTGTTTTACTTCTTCAATTTCTTTCTCTAATCTTTCTTTATTTCCGCTATTGTTTTGTATTCTTTCTTTGGAAATACCAATTTCAGAATTTATTTTTTCTATCTTATTTGTACTTTCAAATCCTAAATTTTGCATTTCTTCTACTTTAGAAGTAATTTCATCAATCTGCTCTTTTAGCTCTTCTTTTGCATTTTGTAAGTTTATCATTTTCTGATTTTCTGCTTCGTTTTGACCTTCCATTATTTGTATATCTTCTGCTAACTTTTCTAACTTTTCCTTGTATTCACTGATGTTGTATAAAAATAGGCCTACCTCAATATTTTTTAATTCTTCACGTAAATCCAAATACTTTCTGGCTTTATCGGATTGCATTTTTAGTGGCTCAATATTAGATTCTATTTCCGATAAAATATCATTAATTCTAAGTAAATTAAGTTTCGTTTGTTCTAGCTTTTTCTCAGACTCTGCTTTTCTTGTTCTATATTTTACAATACCTGCTGCTTCTTCAAATATCTTTCTTCTATCTTCTGATTTATTACTTAAAATCTCATCGATTTTACCTTGCCCAATGATACTGTATCCATCTTTTCCAATTCCAGTATCCATAAAAAGTTCTAACACATCTTTTAATCGGCAAGGCACTTTATTTATAAAATAGCCAGTTTCACCGCTTCTATATAGCTTTCTTGTAACAGTAACTTCACTATACTCAATAGGAAGCTTCCCATCGGTATTATCAATAACCATGGACACTTCTGCAAATCCTAATGATTTTCTTGCTTGTGTTCCTGCGAAAATAACATCCTCTGATTTTGAACCTCTTAAAGACTTCATGCTTTGTTCTCCAAGCACCCATCGGATGGCATCCGAAATATTACTCTTTCCAGAGCCATTTGGTCCAATAACGGACGTAATTCCACTCTTAAATTCTAATACGGTTTTATCTGCAAAGGACTTAAATCCTTGTAATTCTAATCTTTTTAAATACATTTGTTGCTCCTTTTTGGCGTTATAAGTACTTATCCAAAAAACGACAAACTTGTCGCTTAGGGGACAGGTCTCTTTTTGCTATTTGTAAATTTTAAGGAAGAGATATTTGCTTTCTCTTCCTTAAAATTATATATAACTTTCCACTTTTTTTCAACAAAATATATAAATTTCTTTAGAATTAGTATGAAAATCGGTTACTATTCAGTGTAAATTTGTAGTATATGTCTTAGTAGTATGTATATTTAGAAAATTTTTGAAATATACATACTACTAAGACATAGATATAAAATTAAATTCTAGACTGAATAGTAACTGAAAATCAGTTTAACCGATATATTTGAAATACTTTTTAGAAAATGTTGCTATTGGATATAATAAATAAAATTCCAATGGGCTGTAAATTGTAACTACTAGATAATGGTATTGCGAATATATTTAACTACTTTTTTAAACTTCGACAAGTTTCTACATATTTTTTACTTGCAAAATGTTATAATTATGTTAACCAAGAACGTTTTTGATTAATACATTTGTTTCTATTGATTATATTTTCAATTTTATTACAATTCTTAATAATCAAGGTACGATATTTGTTATTCTAAAAATGCCAATGCCTTATATTTTATTTATTTCTAGCATTGACATTTTTTCTATTATTATTCGTTAATTTTAGATTAAATACTACCTCAAATAACCAATTACCTTATTTCTTCAAAATCAATATTTTCCTCATTTCTTACAAAATAGTTTGTTTTTTGTTGATATATATATCCTCCTAATTCCATCATTGTTATGATTTGATTTATTTCTTGTATTGGTCTTTTTAATTTCCTCGTAAGTTCATTAATATGAATTGGTTTATCTGACATTGCCCTATAGATTGGCAAATACTCTCTTGGCATTATTAATAAACTTCCTTTCTCCTTAGCTTTTTGCTCTTCTTCAGGTAATTTTTCATTCGGAAGAGCTTTTTTATTATCATTGATATATTCAAGTATTTGTTCCGGTTTTGTTACCAAAATTGCACCTTCTTGAATTAATCTATTGGTACCAATCCCAGCACTACTATAAATATTACTTGGAATAGCAAACACCTGCTTTCCTTCTGCTTTTGCATATTTTGCTGTAATGCTACTTCCGCTTCTATGTATTGCTTCTACCACAAGAACACCATCCGAAATTCCGCTTATTATTCTATTTCGGATTGGAAATTTATTTTTATCTGATTCTGTATCAGGCGGATATTCTGAAATAATGCATCCACCATTTTCTAATATTTTGTGGAAAAGCCATTCATTTTCTGGAGGAGAAATGTGATTAAGTCCTGAACCTAACACTGCAATTGTTTTCCCTTGTTGTTCTATTGCTACATTATGTGCTATTCCATCTATTCCTATCGCCATACCACTAATAATACAAATACCTTTTTTAGAAAGTTCTTTTGCAAATTCCCTTGCTACTATTCTTCCATAATCTGTACACTTTCTTGTCCCCACTATTCCTACTATAGATTTTGCATTTAATAACTCTATATTTCCTTTAGCATAAATTTTAGTAGGAAAATTCTTTATTTTTAATAATCTCTGTGGGTATTCCTCATCTTCCATATCTATTTCTATTATTTCCATGTATAGTTTTTTCCTTTCTTTGGCTGAAAAAATGGCTTCTTGGTAAGAAGACCATAAAACTGGAAGCATGCTTTTTGCAACGCTATGAGTTTTCTAGTCAAATCCTAACAATGCTAAAACTTAATTATTTTTCGACCTTAATCTCACTTCCAATATTTTCTGTCTAAGCTCCTATACTGTATTGCTTCTAATATATTCCTTGCATCGATATCTTCTTTTTCATCTAAATCTGCTATTGTTCTTGCCACTTTTAGTATTCTTCCATAAGCTCTTGCACTTAATCCTAATCTCTCAAATGCATTTTGCACAATTTCTTTTGATTTTAAATCTAGTTTGCAATATATATTGCTAAGATGTGGTGTTAGTTCAGAATTAGAGAAAATACCATGCTTTTTATATCTTTCCAATTGTATTTTTCTTGCTTTGTCTACTCTTTCTTTTATTTCTTCTGAAGTTTCTATTTTCTCGTTACTTTCTAATTTCTGGTATTTCACTGGAGTCACTTCAATTTGAATATCAATTCTATCTAAAAGTGGTCCGCTTATCCTTCCCATATATCTTGATATTGCTTCTGGCGTACAAGTACATTCTTTATCATGCGAACCGTAAAATCCGCATGGACATGGATTCATAGATGCAACAAACATAAAATTACACGGATATGTTAAACTTGCATTTACTCTGCTTATAGTAACCTCTCTATCTTCTAAAGGTCCTCTTAAAACTTCTAATGTATTTTTATTGAACTCTGGTAATTCATCTAGAAATAGCACTCCATAATGAGCTAAACTTATTTCTCCTGGTTTGGGTATTTTTCCTCCTCCAATCAAAGAATTAATTGTGACGGTATGATGGGGTGACCTGAATGGTCTTGCTAAAAGAATTGGAACATCTTTTGAAAGTAGTCCTGCTATACTATGAATTTTTGTGATTTCTAATGCTTCTTCAAAGGTTAAATCTGGCAAAATAGAAGGTATACGTCTTGCGAGCATTGTTTTACCGAGAGCCTGGGGTACCAACCATTAAAATGTTATGACCTCCGTGCTGCCGCTATTTCTAATGCTCGTTTTACATTTTCTTGCCCTTTTACTTCCGAAAAATTAAGTGAATATTTGTGTTTCTTATGGAAAATTTCTTGTATGTTTGCTTCAGTTGGCTCAATATCTGCATTGTCGTTTAAGTATTCTACTACTTCTCTTAAATTAGTAGCGCCTATTACTTGCAGTCCATCTACAATTGCTGCTTCTTTAGCATTTTCTTCTGGCAAAATAACTCTTTTTATTCCTAATTTCTTTGCTTCAATACACATTGGCAAAATTCCATTAATTTTATTTATATTGCCATTCAAAGAAAGTTCTCCAATAAATACAGTATCTTCTAAATTTTGCCACTTTATATCTTGAAAGTCTAATAAAATCCCAATTGCAATTGGGAGGTCAAAAAATGAACCTTCTTTCCTTGTATCTGCTGGTGCTAAATTAATTACAATTCTCCTACTTTGAAATTCATATCCAGAATTTTTGATAGCTGTTCGTACCCTTTCTTTAGATTCCTTAACAGTCGTATCTGGAAGACCTACAACTTCCCAATTTGGCATGCCATGAGACACATCTACCTGTACATCAACAAGAAATCCTTCTAATCCTTGTAAGGACATACTTTTTACAATTGATAACATATATTTTACCTCTTTTATGGAAATTTAGATTTTGAATAAAATCTTTTAGAATTAATATGGTATTATATTATCATGGTTTCCATAATTTGTCAATAGATTTTTTGTTTTTTTATGTTGGGAATTAGTCGTTACTTTATTTGCTTTATATGATTTATCTTATAAGCATCTCCATTCAAATACACTTCTATCACATCCAACCTAACAAATTCATTTTCCAAATGATTTACGTACAAATAATATTGCACTGTACTTATTAAATGCTTTTGTTTAGGAGTATTTACTGCATCTATTGGCTTTCCATATAAAGTATTTGTTCTAGTTTTTACCTCGATAAATACTAATTCTTCTTTATCTCTTGCTACTATATCAATTTCTCCCTGTTTTGCTACAAAGTTTCTTTCTATAATAGTATAACCTATACTCTCTAAATATTTCGTAGCCATGTCTTCTCCTATTTTACCTGTTTGATGCCTTAAATACATAACTATTTTTATTAAATCTCCTTTCTATAAAATGTTTATATTTTGCTGGGAATTAAGTTTTGAATAAATTTTTTGAGAATAAACTATGTTCATTTTATTATCTTTTTCATTTTATGTCAATGTTTTTATTACATTTCACGGATTTATCTTATAACAAACAATATTTTTTTAATAAATGACATTATTTGCTTAATTTCTATTTTCAAACTTTATATTTTGCTTTATAATAAAGTCCATAGAATTTTTCAGTGAAGGAGGATTTGTTCATGGAAATGGTAGACAAATTTGATAATAAAAGGCAACCATTAAACAAAATTGCGGAACGACATGAAAAGGTGGATAGTGAATACCGCCAATCAGTTCACACTTGGATACAAAATAGTAAAGGTGAATTTTTGATTCAGAAAAGAACACCTAATAAAAAACATTTTCCAAATATGTGGTCACAAACAGGCGGTGGAGTTGATGAAGAGGAAACTACTTTAGAAGCCGCCTTAAGAGAATGTAAGGAAGAATTAGGTATCTACTTTAATCCTGATAATGTAGAACTTATTTTATCTTTTAAAAGGAAATATGATTTCGTTGATGTTTGGTTAGTAAAGCAAGACATTGATATTTCTACTCTAGTTTTACAAGAAAATGAAGTGTCTGCCGTAAAATGGGCTACAGTTGATGAAATAAGAAACTTAATGAGGTCTGGTGAGCTTGCTAAAAGCATTGATATTTACTTTGACATGTTTATAAATTTATTGGAATATCCATTTTAATTGAAGTGATCAGTATAGACTACTTTTAAAAATTCAAATTTTTGAACTTTTAAAAGTAGTCCTTCTGTTCACAAACAAGCCCTTTCCCTTTTTCCCGTCTCGAATTTCTCACTTTTTTTCAAATTCAATTGTTACCTTAAATAAGTCTCCATCTAAATAGATGCTAAACTTTCCTTGTTGAAGTTCAGTTAAACTTTTGGCTATAGAAAGGCCCAATCCGCTTCCTTCTGTATTTCTTGACGTATCGCCTCTTACAAATCTTTGCATTAATTCGTCTACGCTAATATTTAGTTTTTGCTTTGATACATTTTTTAGTTGTATTGAAACTATATTGCCCTTTTCTAGCGACCAAACGAGCTTTGTAAAAGCGAGTGCGATTTGGAGCAAACGAGTGGCCTTAAAAAATTTTATTTTTTAAGGTCGCTAATTTGTTTGCGACAGCAAGGTACAAAAAAATTTGAGAAATATACATACTACTAAGACGTATACTACAAATTCACGCTGAACAGTAACCTATTTACCTATGATTATTAGTATAGCATAGCTTTCTTAAGAAAAAAGTGTAACTTTATTAATTATTTATTAAAATTTATTTCATAGCACATATATCAAAATGGACTAGATTTTTTATTTTTGGTATTAAGAGATAATTGGAGAAAAAATAAGATAAAATTACTTCTAGTTATATATTGTCGTTTTTTGTCGGAATATTTTTCTTGTAACTTTTTCGATAACGTGTTATACTTTTATCATCAAGTTAAAGAACGGAGGTGAGAGTAATGGATAATGAAGCGGTAACACTCATATTAACAAAGTTGAATGAATTGAATACTAAGTTTGACAACTTAAATGCTAAAGTCGATGTTATTTATAAATCCCTTAATGATAAAATCGATAATGTTTTTAATGTTCTAAATCAAAGAATTGATGAGGTTTACATATCTCTTAACAAGAAAATCGATGATGTTAATGAAACTCTTAACAAGAAAATTGATGATGTTAACGAAGCTCTTAACAAGAAAATTGATGATGTTAATGAAACTCTTAACAAGAAAATTGATGATGTTAACGAAGCTCTTAACAAAAAAATCGATGATGTTAACGAAGCTCTTAACAAGAAAATTGATGATGTTAATGAAACTCTTAACAAGAAAATTGATGATGTTAACGAAGCTCTTAACAAAAAAATCGATGACGCTGTTGAATCCTTAACCCAAAGAATGGACTATAGAATAAATGATGCTTCTTATACTTTAGATTGCAAAATTCAAATGGTACATACAGATTTAACAGATTCTTTCAAAAATTTAGAATCTTATACCAAGCATTATTTAGCTGAGGTTAATAATTCTAATATCTAAGTATTCCAATGTTTTTAAAGTGGCTTACAAATGTAATTAAAGATTAATTATATTTGCAAGCCACTTTAAGTTAAAAAATTTTTTCTATTCTATATCAAACTCAGTAATTACCTTTTAGCCTTCTTTTTCTTTGTTCTTATACTCAATATAATCTGTAATTAATAATTTTAATACTGCGATAACTGGTACAGATAAAAACATGCCCCAAAATCCAAAATAAGCACCTCCTAGAGACACTGCAAAGATAACAAGTAAAGGGCTAATTTTTAATGAATTACCTAAAATTTTAGGATTAATTATGTTTGCATCAATTTGTTGTAAAATAGTAACAACAATTGCCATCAATACGGCTTGCCAAATTCCTCCTGTAAGTAAAGTAATTAGTGTTGCAATTACTACAGCTATAATCGCTCCAAAATATGGTATAAGGTTAAATATACCAATCATAACCCCTAACAATACTGCATATTTTACTCCCATAATAGACATTGCTATTGCCGTTATAATCGCAACTACAATCCCATCCAACAGCTGTCCTGCCAAAAAATTAAAAAAGATATTGTTTGTTCTATCAAAATATTTACCAAAATTTCTATATGTATTTTCTTTAAAAATTGCTTTCCCTAGTTTCTTAATAAATTCTAATATCTCTCTTCTCTGTAATAAAAGATATACGGAAACAATAATTGCTACAAAAAAATCCAATATTTTTCCTGCAACATTTATGACTCCTTTTGCATATTCTGTAAGTTTATCCATGTTAAAAAATTGTTTCAAATCAATATTTTTTACACTTTCTATTATATTTAACACGATTTCATTTTTTAATAAAGAGTCCTCTGGTAAATTATCTATATTGTTCATAAAAGAATTATAATACCCTTGTATATTACTTACTAAATCGATAATACTGCTTGAAATAATAGGCAATAAATAATTTATTCCTATTATTAAAATAAGTAATACAATCAAATAGACCGTAAATATAGAAAGACCTCTCGCTCGTTTTTGTAAAAGTTTGGATTTCTTATTTTTCTTATACATACTTTCTATTTTTCTACATGGTATGTACAACAAATAGGCAATAAGTAATCCTATGATAAATGGCGTCAATACTTCAAGAAGATCTTTTATCCAATTTCCTATTGCTGAAAAATTATCCAATGTTTTATAGACTAAAATGATTGCTACTGCAAATAAAAACCAATATAACCATTTAGTTATTTTCTTATTATTTTTCATTTTTACTTACATTCCTTTCTAAGGCACAAATCTGCCCTAAAAAGAATTAAATTTCGAGCAGTGAAAACGAGTTTGAAATTTATGAGGCATACTTTTTGCTACCCAATTAAATTTTAAATGAAATTTGACACAGCCGAAATTGTAATTCTTTTTGGTTCTTCCCGTTCTTATCTTATTTTAAATATCTATATCTAATCCAACTGGACAATGGTCACTCCCCATAATATCTGAAAAAATATAGCTTTCTTTTATTTTTTCTTCAATTGATTTAGAGACTATAAAATAATCAATTCTCCAACCAGCATTTTTTTCTCTTGCTTTAAACATATATGACCACCATGAATAGCATTCAGTTTTGTTAGGGTATAAAAACCTAAAGGTATCTGTAAATCCTGAATTTAGTAGTTCTGTCATTTTCCCTCTTTCCTCATCTGTAAAGCCAGCATTCTTTCTATTGGTTTTTGGATTTTTTAAATCTATTTCCTTATGTGCAACATTTAAATCTCCACAAAGTATAACTGGTTTCTTTTCATTTAATTTTAATAAATATTTTCTAAATTCATCTTCCCATATCATTCTATAATCCAATCTTTCTAACTCTCTTCTTGAGTTTGGCGTATAACAATTTATTAGATAAAATTTATCATATTCTAAACTAATTACTCTTCCCTCTTTATCATGCTCATCAATTCCTATTCCATATGTAACATCTAATGGTTTTTCTTTTGCAAATATTGCTGTACCTGAATAACCTTTCTTTTCTGCACTATTCCAATAACAATTATACTCTTTAAAAATCTCCTTTATGTTATTATCAATTTGATTCTCTTGAATTTTTGTTTCTTGAATACAAAATATATCTGCATCTATTTTTTTAAAAAAAGTTTCAAATCCCTTTGTCATTACTGCTCGTAGTCCATTTACATTCCATGACACTAACTTCATATTTTACCTCCTAATTGGGGACAGGCTTTTTTGTTTCATTTTTAATCTTCGAACAAAAAACTTGTCAAATTGTGCAAAAAGGAGATAGTTTCACCCATCTCCTTCCATACAATAATTGCTTTTATTTAATTTTTTATATTCTTTTACCTTATTATAAAGAATTGAAATATACATTTCCCCCTATAATTTCACCTGAATGGTATCCTGCTGCTCTAAATGATAAGTAAGTATGATTTCTTTTTCCGTTTAATGCATCTAGTACAGCTTGTTTAACATATGATGGATAATTACCATTTAGTCTTTTCTTCCAGTGACTATCTATAGAATAACAAAATTGACTAGGAGCTTTATATTGGCTTAATGGATCTGCACCATATCTTTTCCAACTACTGCTCTTTGTTCTGTTACATGCTGTTGTAATAACTGCTAATGCACCTTCATAGCTTGAACTACATTCTTGTGCAGTAATAGCACATAACAAATCAAGTTCGCTTTCAGAATAAGACCATGTACCATTATTATAAGTAGTCCTTGAAGCACTACTTCTAGTTGTAACTTGTTTTGTTCTAATTTCTATTATCTTGTCAACTGGTTCTTTTATAATTTCTGAAGAAATTTCGATTTTTTCTATTTCCTCATCATTTTGATATTTTACTTTATAAGTTACCTCTTTTATTCCGTCTTCTCCTTGTTGTATAACTCTATCTTGTTTTGTACCACTTCCCGTAGTAACATCTTTTGTTATGGTTTCATAAGGTATTTTTTCTTCCTCGACAACTATCTTCTCAACAATTGCGGTATAGTTATCTAATACATCTTCTGCAGTTATATCTGAAGATTTTTCTATAATCTCAGATATTTCAATATTTTCTGATTCTTTTGATATTATTATTGTATTATTATCAGATAATTCCTCACTAGTATCTGGTGTTACTTTTTCATCTTCTAATAATACTATATGATTTTCGTCTAAAATATCCTTGACACTAGTCTTAGTTGTTAAAATATTCATCTCATATCCACTAGATAAAACTATTTTAACATTATTTACCTTGACATTTCCTGCCATTACGCCAACGCTTAATAAGAAAATAAGTACAATACTAATACATACTATCTTTTTCAGCGATATCGACGCTTTATCATTATCTTTCATACGAAATTTGTTCCCTCCTTTAAAAGCAACAAATATATTATACCATATATACTCTTTTCTGTCAAATTTTGGTCAATTCTAAAATATGCAGATATAACAGTGCTTTTACAATTTCACTTATTTTTAAAAATCCGTATATTACTATTATATTCAGCTTGTACAAAAAATATTACTTTTTTATTCAATTTTTATTACAGACTGTTCACAGTTGGATTCAAAAATAAGAATCTGACTCAACATAGCAATCGAAGATTGTAGTCTAAGTTCCACAGAATCTTGTTATCTCCAACAACAAAATTTTAAAACATGCATTGTTCTACCAAAAATAAAACTGTGAATTGTAACAAAATTCACAGAAATTTCACATATATTTCTTATAATGTTGTATAATATATATTAATATGTTATTATATACTTGTATTTCAATAGAAAAGGAGGAAATATTTTATGTGGTGGATTATACTTATTATTCTCGCAGTAATTGTAATTGCACTAATCGTAATTTACAACAATTTGGTTACTATGAGACTTAGGGTAAAAAATGCATGGAGTCAAATTGATGTACAATTACAAAGAAGGTTTGATTTAATTCCAAACCTAGTTGAAACTGTAAAAGGATACATGACACATGAAGCAGATGTATTAACAAAGGTTACAGATTTGCGTTCTTCTTGGGCAGATGCAAAGACTGTCGACCAAAAGGCTAAGATTGACAATGAACTATCTGAATCTTTAAAAACAATTATGGCTGTCGCAGAAAATTATCCAGATTTAAAAGCAAATCAAAACTTTTCTGAACTTCAAACAGAGCTAACAAATACAGAAAACAAGATTTCTTATTCAAGACAATTTTATAATGATACTGTAACAAGATACAATACAAAACTTGAAGTTTTTCCTTCAAACGTTATTGCATCAATGTTTCATTTTACAGCTGAATCATTATTTGAAGTTGATAATGCAGAAGCTAAAAAGAACATTAAAGTTGACTTTGGTAATTAGTTTAGAGCAATATTAATGCAATGATTTTTCATTACATTAATATAAAAAGGAATGATATTATGTATGAAGATATACGAAATAATAAAATAAAAACTGGTGTTATTATATCAATATTTCTAGTAGTAATTACTTTGATTGTCTATTATGTATGTATGGCATTTGATTTAGGTGTTATATCAATTATTATAGCAATGACATTTGCAATTGGTACATCTTGGGCTTCATATTACTTTAGTGATAAAATTGTTCTTTCTATCAATAAAGCTCACGAAGCCTCACCAGAGCAATACAAACAGTTAAATAATATTCTAGAGGGATTAATGGTATCTTCTGGATTACAACATAAACCAGGATTATATGTAGTAGATGACCCGCAACCTAATGCCTTTGCCACAGGAAGGAACCCTGAAAATGCTGTAATTTGTGTTACAACGGGACTTCTTGAAAAAATGGATTATTATGAACTTGAAGGTGTAATTGCACACGAATTGTCACATATCAAAAATTACGATATAAGACTTTCTGCTGTAGTTAGTGTTATGGTTGGTTTTATTGTAATTCTTGCAGATTGGGTGAGTAGAGCTCTTTTTTGGGGAAGAAGTAGAGATAACGACGAAAAAGGAAATCCAATTTTAATGCTGATTGGTTTAATTTGCTTGATTTTAGCTCCTATTTTTGGGCAATTAATGCAACTTGCATTATCCCGTCGTAGAGAATACTTGGCTGATGCTAGTGCTGTTGAACTCACTAGAAATCCAGATGGTTTAATTTCTGCATTACAAAAATTGGATGCAGACCCAAATGAATTAAAAACAGCAAATAATTCTACAGCTCATATGTATATTGTCAGTCCTTTCAAAGCAAATGCACAAGATGGAAAGAGGCGAAAAACAAGCCTATTTTCTACTCACCCATCAATTGATGATAGAATTGAGGCAATAAGGAAGTTAAAATAGAAGAACTTAACGGTTCTTCTATTTTTCGCTTTAAACTTTTTATAATTCTCTATCCCCCTCTTGATATGTTCTAATATTATCCCAAAATCCATGTAGCAAACTAATTTTATGAACAGTATCCCTTAATCCATTGTTAATATACATATAAGTATTATCTCCTTTTTAATTTTTAATTTCAAATACATTGCATGCATTATCATATGTGATTTTTGATATCTCCTCCAAACTAATTTGCTTAACATTTGCTATTTTCTCTGCAATATATTTTATATTTCTAGAATCATTACGCTTTCCTCTATTAGGTTCAGGAGCTAGGTATGGGCTATCCGTTTCGATTAGCATTCTATCTAAAGGAACCATATCAATTACTTCATCTGCATTTTTTGCATTTTTAAAAGTAACTGGCCCTGCAAACGAAATATAGAAACCGAGTTTTAAGGCTTCTTTTACTAATTCTCTATTTAATGGACAACAATGAAATACGCCTTTTTTTATTACCATATGCTCTTTTAGCATCTTTAAAGTATCCATAACAGCCTCTCTTGTATGAATAACAATTGGTAAGCCATATAAATTTGCTATTAATATTTGTTTACGAAAAGCTCTTCTTTGTAAACCTATATTTTCATTGTTCCAATAATAATCAAGTCCAACTTCGCCAATTGCTACAACTTTGGCTTCTTTTGCAAGCTTACTAATAATATCATACGTTTCATCATTTACATCAGTTACGTTAGAAGGACCTATACCAACCGCTGCATACACATGATCATATTTATTAGCTAATTCTACCGCTTCTTTACTGGTTTTTAAATCATATCCATTTACAATTATTTTTTCTACCCCAGAATTAATGCTATCTTTTATTATTTCATCCACATTATCATATTCACTAGATAAAACATGGCAATGAGAATCAATTAACATATATATCACCAAAAAAATTATACCACATTAATGGTATAATTTTATTATTAAATATTTTATAAAAAACGCTAAAACTAACATAAAATAAACCGCATCCTTTACAAGCCCACTTTCAAAGTAAATTAATGCTACACATGAAAGTAGTGCTAAAAAGAAAATAACTTTAACTATAAAACTTTTTTTATTGTCAGTTAACATGTTATGGTGCATATTTTTTTTTTTTTTTTTTATGATTTTTTCTGCAGGCGCAACGATAAAAATATATTATATATGAAAGTGCTAGT
>CALXVO010000007.1 GCA_944392065.1 uncultured Clostridia bacterium
AACCGCTTCCTGTAATACTACATCCATTTTTCTTGGCTAGATTATCAATTTCATTTGCAACGGTTGGATTTGAGTTAAATGGGAAGAACGCTTCCTCACAAGTAGATATTGCATTAATTCCTAATTTTGCGCAAAGCATAAACGCATCTTTTATATCATTTAGCAAACTCATCGTAGTTACAATTACGATATCTGGTTTTAATTCTTGCAATAGCTTTTCTGCATCTTTTGCATCTGTAACCGTTACTCCTCTTTTTTCTCCTCCCATGATGTCTCCAATATCTTTGCCTATCACATTTGGATTTACATCAATAGCACCTATTATTTCTCCACCTTTTTCAAAAACATAACGCATGGTATAAACTGACATTTTTCCCGTACCATACTGTACAACTCTCACTTTTCTATCCATAAATAGCACACTCCTTTTTACTTTAATTTTATAGATAGATTATATCACTAATTTTGAAAAATTATACAATTTTTTCTAAAAAGCAATTAAACTTTTTCAAGAGGTTACAATTCACAGTTTATTCTAAAATATACATTGCTCCGACCAAAGGTACATGTGGATTGTAACTTAAATTTTTATTTTTCTAATAATATTGTAACAGGTCCATCATTTAAAAGACTCACTTTCATATCTGCTCCAAAGATTCCTTTTTCTACTTCTATTCCATTTTCTTTGCATCTCTCACAAAAATATTCATACAATTCATTTGCAAAATCCGGTTTTGCAGCATTGATAAAAGATGGTCTATTTCCTGCTGAACAATCTGCATAAAGTGTAAATTGTGACACAATCAGTAATTTTCCTCCTACATCCTTTAAGCTTAAATTCATTTTTCCATTTTCATCTTCAAACACACGCAAATTGCAAAGTTTCTTTACTAAATAGTCTGCAATTTCTTTTGTATCTGTATGGGTTACCCCAAGTAGCACTAAAAATCCTTTTTCTATTTTTCCTACTGTTTTTCCCTTTACATCTACTTTTGCATTCTTTACTCTTTGCACTACTAATTTCATACTTGCCTCCTCCCTCCAATACCTTTACACATAAAAATTTTTATTATTTATCTTAGCATAGGAATATAAATTAATGCAATCTTTTTATTTAAAATTATCTATATATTCTAAACATTTTTCTTCTAATAATGGGAAATCACAACATCTATCTAAAATATTAGATTGTAAATATCCTTTTCTGTATTTTTTCTGAAAATTAGCTGTCTTTCTATATAATCTTTCTTTATTGGCATTTAAATATGTTAATTGGTTTTCCAATAATGCTTTATATCTTTTATCCTTTACAATTTTTATAGCTTCTGTTAATACATTAATCGGACATGGAATCATATTATTAAGATTTATTATTCCTAATTTGCCATTATCTATTTTAAAAATATCAACCATATTTTCTTTCATAATTAAATGCTTAGCTTTTGGAGAACTAAGAGGTGCAAAATATCTATGATTATTATAGATAAAAACTACTCCCACATATGGTCTATTTGGTACTTTGTTGTATGCAACTTTACTATCGAATTTTCTTAAATATTCTATATACTCATCACTAATAAAATAAATTTTTAATCTTGTCATTTTCTATATCCTTTCTTTTAAATATACAAAATAGGAGGCAACTTTATATTGCCCCCTAACTTTTTTAATTCCCACTCTGGCTTGGGTACTCCGACTTTTTTAATTCCCACTCTGGCTTGGGTACTCCGACTTTTTTAATTCCCACTCTGGCTTGGGTACTCCAACTTTTTTGATAAATTGCTTTATCCTTAATAGTATATTCATTATATAATCTTTTATTACTTATGTCAACAATTTTACTAAATTTTTTTAGCTTTTTATTTTTCTTCTTACATATTCATAAATCATAATTCCGGCTGCTACGGAAGCATTTAAGCTTTCTGTTTTTCCTAGCATTGGTATTTTTACTTTTTCATTTGCTATATTTTGTATTTCTTCTGACACGCCATTTGCTTCATTTCCTATTACAATTACTTTTTTGTTATAATCTACATCATAAACACTATTTTCTGTATCAAGTGATGTAACCATAACTTTAAATCCATTTTTTTGCGCTTTTACTAATTCTTGTTTTAAATCTTCTACTTCTAGGATATTTATTCGAAAGATTCCTCCCATGGTAGAGCGAACTACTTTTGGGCTATAGGGATCTGCACAATTTTTAGAAAGTATAATTTGTTTTAAATTCGCACTATCTACAGTTCTTAGTATGGTTCCTAAATTTCCTGGGTCTTGTATATCATCTAAAGCAATAATAATATCTTGTGAATAGTCTACCATATCAATATTTTTATTGTCACCCATAACAAATTCTTTTGTATTACCTTTCAAGTCTTTCTGTAATAAATTTTCTTCTTTGCTATCTGAAAAAGTATTACTTTCTTTCTTTTCTACAACTGCAATAATTCCTTGTGGCGTTTTTACGTCTGTTATTAGATTAATAATATTTCTTGTTACATATACCACATTATATTTTGCAATATCATATAATGTATCTTTGTCGAGTTCTACATTGTCTGTATAATCTTCGCACATAATAATTTGTTTTATCTTAGCTTTTTCTGCAATAGCTTCTTTCACAAGCTTTATTCCTTCTATGATATAGCTATTGCTTAAGTCCCTATATTTTTTCTCTTTTAATTTTTTTACATTCTTAATAACTTCGTTATCTTTACTAGAAATTACTTGCATTGCTCCTCCTTTATTTTCCTTAGGTAATACGTTACTAGATAATGGTTATGCAAAATATTAAGTCCGCGCAGGGATGTACTAATTAAAAAACTTCGCTTCGTCCCGACGGAGCTCCCTGCTCCGCTCATTTTTTTAATTAGTACATCCCGTTTGCAGGACAAGCTTTTTTCGAAAACCATTATCTAGTAACGGTAATACTTAAATTTTATTTAAAATTTCTTTACTTTTTTATATTTTATGTTATAATATATTTATCAAGATGAGATACCACATTGAAATTGTGGTTGGTATCTAAGGTTTAAAAAATCACACCTCAGTCGCCATTATTTAGAGGTGTGATTTAAATTATTTAGCCATTAAAATTATTACAATAATTAAGGCAATAACTGTAATTAATAAAAATACTGTTGAAAGAATAAATATATGTAAAAAAGCAAATAATATTTCTATCATTACGCATCACCTCCTCTTCATTAGATTTGGTGATACTAACCACATTCCTCTATACTATCTCATCTATGCACAATAGTATAAATGAATTTTAATTCAAAATCAATTGTTTCTACAAACTTTTGTTTTAAAAATTTTCGACATTTTTCGACAACTTTGTCGTTTTTTGGCCTGTTCCTAAAGTGACAAGAATTCTTTTATTCTTTCTATTAATTCTTCGTCATTTAAGTTTCCAACTTTTAATGTAACATATGGTTCTATTCCTGCTGAGAATTTTATATCATAGCCGTATTTTTTTATTAGTATGTCCACCATTTCTGGTTTATATTTATTCTTATCATAATAGAATACCACATTTTTGGTATCGTTAAACACATTTTTCTTTTCTGCTACTTTAATTACGCCAGCAGTTCTGCATAATTCTTTAATACGTGCAATTTCAATTAGATTTTCCAATTCTTTTGGCATTACACCATATCTATCGATAATTTCGTCAATTACATTTTGTATATCTTCTTCTGTTCTACATAGAGCAATGTTTTGATATACTTCAATTTTCTGACTACTATTATCAATATAGCTATCTGGTATGTAACTTGATACATTAATATCTATTTGAATTTCTTGCTCTTCTTCTATTTCAATTCCTTGCATTTCTTTTACAACTTGATCTAGTAAGTTGCAATAAGTATCATAGCCTACTTGCTCCATGTGGCCATGTTGAATTTCACCAAGTAAGCTTCCTGCTCCTCTTATTTCTAAATCTCTCATTGCAATTTTAAATCCTGAACCAAATTCTGTAAATTCACGTATTGCTTTTAATCTTTTATCTGCTACTTCGGATAATAGCTTATCTCGTTTATAAGTAATATAGGCATATGCCTGTCTATCGCTTCTTCCCACTCTACCACGTATTTGGTACAATTGAGCAAGTCCAAGCCTATCTGCATTTTCTACAATAATGGTATTGGCATTTGGTATGTCAATTCCAGATTCTAGAATAGTAGTGCAAACTAAAACATTGATTTCTCCTGTAATGAATCTTTCCATGATGTCTTCTATTTCTCTACCCGTCATTTTTCCATGTGCAAATTCTACTTTTGCTTCTGGTACTAATTCTGCAATATCCATTGCCTTTTTTTCTATGTTTTCCACATTATTGTATAAATAGAATACCTGACCATTTCTTTCTAATTCTTTGGTAATTGCCTCTTTTATTACTTCTGCATCATATTCTAATACATACGTTTGAACTGGTCTTCTGTTTTGAGGTGGTTCATAAATTACCGACATGTCACGTACTCCTAATATTGACATATGAAGTGTTCTTGGAATAGGCGTTGCCGTCATGGTAAGTACATCTACACTGGTTTTTAATTTCTTTATTTTTTCTTTATCTTTTACGCCAAAACGATGCTCCTCATCAATAATCAGTAATCCTAAGTCTCTAAACTCTACATCTTGGCTAAGTAATCGATGAGTTCCAATAACTACATCCATTTCTCCCAGTTTAAGTTTTTTTACTACTTCTTCTTGCTCCTTTTTTGTTCGAAAACGATTTAATAATTCTACCGTAATTGCAAAGTTTTCCATTCTCTTTTTAAAGCTTTCATATTGTTGATTAGCAAGTACCGTTGTTGGCACTAAATACGCAACCTGCTTATGATCCATTACTGCCTTAAAAGCTGCCCTTATTGCCACTTCTGTTTTTCCATAACCAACATCTCCGCAAAGAAGTCTATCCATTGGTCTAGGAGTCTCCATGTCCTTCTTTACTTCTTCAATACATCTTAGTTGGTCCTCTGTTTCTTGGTAAGGGAATTCATCTTCAAATTGTTTTTGCCAGTCGGAATCTTTTGAAAAGGCAAAGCCTTTTATTTTCTGTCTTTTTGCATATAGTTCTATTAAATCTTTTGCAACTTCCCTTAAATTCTTTTTTACTCGTGTTTTGGTATTACTCCACTCTTTACTACCAAGTCTATTTAATCTTGGTGCAGTATCTCCACCACCAATATATTTTCTAACATTATCCAAACTGCTTGTTGGTACATAAAGCATATCATCATTTTTATATTTTATTTTAATATAGTCTTTTGTAACACCATCCGCTTCTATGGTACTCACCCCAATAAATTGTCCAATTCCCTGCGAGCGGTGTACCACATAATCACCTTGTTTTAAATCTGCAAAAACAACTTTTTCTCCCTGCTTAAAGGTGCTACTTGTCCTTCTCTTTTTAACCTTTCCTCCCTCGAAAGCCTCTGCCATACTAATAACTACTAAATCTAAATCATAGCACTCAAATCCAGAAGAAAGACCACCAATTTCAATTTGGGGACAGGCCTTTTTGTCCACTTTTTTCCAATTTCGGGACACACGTTCATCCGTAATGGTATCTTCCTCTGCAATTATTTCATTTTCCTGTAATAGTTGCTTTACTTTGTCTACATTTTCTTTATTTCCTGCCAGAATTACTACTTGTTTATTTTCAGAAAGCCATTTTTTGATATCCTTAATTAATAGTTCTGTTTCTGCTTTATGAAAGTTGATTTGCCTGTATGTAAAAGCAAAATTATTCGCAGCAGTATTGTTATTTTCCTCCAAATACACTACTTGTTTGCTTTCATAAAGTAAATTCCAATCTGCTTTGTTAAATTCACTTATATTTCTTATCGCTTCTGGAACGAACCTTTCCTTGTCCATTAAGGATTTTATTAAATTATTATTTTCTATTATGATATTGTCTATTCTTTGATTTATTTTGGCATTTTCATCCACAGCTATTAAGCAACTAGATGGCAAATACTCTAAGAAATTACTCTTTTTAGAATAAAATTCATTAAAGTATTTATCTATTTTGCTAATATATTCCCCATTTTGTATTGCTTCTATATCTGCTTCTACACTTTGGATAGTCTTATTTGTAGTTTTAGATTCCGATGCTAAAATTTTATTTCTATTACTTTCTGGTAAATACTTTTCTCTTATTTTCTTAGTAATGCTTTCTATGATGGTAGAATATTCTGGTAATATATCCTCTTCTATTTCATATTCTAACAGATATTCATGTGCTGGAAAGATCTTTACACTATTTGTCATTTCTGTTGTTCTTTGTGAGCTAATATTAAAATAACGAATGGAATCTACTTCATCTCCCCAAAATTCAATTCTCACTCCATTTTTTTCTGAAAGGCCAATATCGACGATGCCGCCTCTTATGCTGAATTGTCCTTTGTTTTCAACCATATCACTTCTTTCATAGCCTAATAGAAGAAGTAATTGTTTTAAATTATTTAACGTTTTCTTTCCTTTGAATCCACTGCATTCAAATAGACTTCCTACTGTAAATGTTAGTATATTTTTGTATAGTATTTTTTTAGGAAGCATTGGCTGCATAATTGCTTCAATGGTAGTAACAATAATTTCTACTTCTTTATTCTGTATTTTATTTAGCACATCAATTCTTGCATAAGGCAAATCTTTACTCTCTGAAATATAGTCATAAGAAGCAATTTCTCTTTTGCCAAAATACTCTACTTTTCTCTCAAAAAATTTTAAGTCCTTTACTAACTGTTTGGCCTGTAATTCATTATATGTCACAATACAAATTGGCTTTTTAATAGTATCGGAAATAGAAGAAAGAATATGAGATTTTCCCACGAATTCTAACCCCGATATAGCTATCGGGGTTTTTTTCATCTCAATTTCAGCTACTAGTTGTTTAAATTTTTCATTTGCTTCTAGTTTCTTTGTAAGTAAATTTTTCATTATATTTCCTCTTATTTAGAATAATTCACATGTTACAATTTACAACTTTTTACAACTTTTCATTTTTTTAATCATCACTAATCAAATGTTTTTGCATAAGCAGTCCCGCGTGGTAGATATATTTTCTCTTCGAAAACTTGGAGAAGATAAAATATATCTACCAGCAAGATGGGACGGACTTTATAACAATCATTTGTAAGCTATAAATTGTAGCTTCCTACTTCGTAATTGAGATTATTTTATATTTAATAACACCTGCTGGTGCTTGAGCTTCTACTACTTGGCCTTTTTTTGCTCCCATAAGAGCTGCTCCTATTGGAGATTCATTGGAAATTTTATTTTGTGCTAAATCCACTTCTGTTGAACCAACAATTGTATAAGATTCTTCTTCATTAAATTCCATATCTAAAACCTTAACGGTATTACCCACTTGTACTGTTTTGGTATCTATCTCAGATTCATCTATAATTTTAGCATATCTAATTTTATTTTCCAACTCAGCAATTTTTGTTTCATTTGCAGCTTGAGCATTTTTTGCTTCATCATATTCTGAATTTTCTGATAAATCTCCAAATCCCAATGCTATTTTTATTCTTTCTGCTATCTCAGCTCTTTTTTCTGTTGTTAAATATTCTAATTCTTTTTCTAAATTATCATACCCTTCTTGAGTTAATAAAACTTCTTTTTCAGAATCCATTTTGTCTCCCTCCTTTTTGTAAGAAATAACAACAACTGTCTTAGACTACTGCCTAGACAAGATTATTTTAAATGAAAAGATGCATTTTAACAATGCATTTTTTAGTTATTACCTACCTTAAATAATATTAAGGATAAGTGATATATTTCTTTATGGTTCCATACAACACATACATTTTTATAAAATAGCATGTAGAGTACACAATATATATGGAACAAATTTTTAATATAATACATTCATAATCCAAGTAGTAGCCAACTTCATTAATAACATGTAATATATTAAACTAAATTTCGCATTTTGTCAAGGTCGACTTTGTGAATTTTGTGTAACTCTTCATCCGATATATTTCCATTATTGCCTATTATCTTAGATACTTTTATGCCATCCTTATTAATTCTTTCATATACGCTTTCTATCTTCATTTTTTGAAGATTATTTTTAAATAAAATACTCTCGTACATCTTAACCAAATCAAAATTTCCACCTATTTCCTCAAATTGCTCGCTATATTCATCTGGAACATCTATTCCAAAATAGTTGACATTTATTCCACTAAAACTTGGATTATCTAATTTTACATCTTCTCTTATATTTACAATAATCGCCTCTCTATTTATTTTATATTTTTCAAGTTCAGCCTTATCTAAATTAATGTTTAATATATATTTTGCTCTCTTTAATGCTTTTTTCTTATTATTTGATACTGAAATTAATATACTATCATTTTCTAATAAATTTTCTTGAACATTTTTCAGTCTTTCTATATCATTTGTAACAATATTAGTCATCCTAAAATTTTCTATAAAAACTTTTAAAAAATTCAAGTCTAAATTCAAGTCCTTTTTGAATACAATATATATTTCTTCCTGATTTATATTTGTTTGGACTTTTTTTAATATATATTTTATTATATCAAATTCCATATATTCCATTAATTTTTTACCATTTATTATTCTAGTACCACCTTGTAACATCTGGATTATTTCGTTTTTAAAGTCCCCCTCTAGTTCTTTTGAAAACACAATAGCTTCTATTTTAAATTTACGTATATATTTTATTAGTTTTTTCTTTACTCTATTTTTTTCATCACATATTGTTATTACATAATTATTGTCATAGCATCTTATTTCTATTCCTCTAAATAGTTTTTTTGTTTTTTGCTCTTTTTTTATGTATCCGATTACCATAGAACACCTCCATAAAAAAATATAATTTAAAACACCTTGTCTTAAATTATATTTTTTTTATGGACAATTTATTACACTAATTTACTACTTAATCTTATTGCTAAAGTTCCTTATTCTACTCCTAAACTTTCCGAAACTATACTCCAAATTGATTCTGGCTCTCTGTCTTTAGCCCAGAATGATGCCCCTGCCAACTTGTATTCCTCAATTAAAGATAATTTTGCTTTTATCGACTCTTCATCTTCTGCCCAAATTTTATGAGTAATTCCATTTTCCACATATTCGATATAATATTGTTTTAAGTTATCATCCCATGTTCTCGATGCTCCCTCTGGGACTATGGAATCTATGCTTTTCATATTAATTGCATCTTTTCCTACTATCTCACCATTGCTATTTTCTTCCCACACTCTAGTATAGAAAGGTATTCCTAAGATAAGTTTATTTGCCTCTACTCCTTCTTGTCCTAAAAATTTCTCAACATTTGCTTTTACCCAGTTGTATCCAGCAGTCGTTCCTTCTACTGGAGAAGAAATTCCGTTTTGATCATACGCCATAAATACAATATAATCTGCTACTTTTCCTATAGTATATCTATCGTAACATAAAGACCACTCTGGGCTTCCATCGGGTGCTGTAACATCTACCGAAAGAGTTGCTCCAATTTCATTAAGTCTTGGCTTTAATTCGATAATAAATCTTGAAAATAAATTCTTATCTTCTTCATACATATACTCAAAATCTATGTTAATTCCATCTAAATCATATTTTAAAATTAAACTAACTATATTTTCAATTAAATCTTGCCTAAATTTATAATCTTTCATTATCTCTGAAGTTGTTCCTATATACGAATTATTAGATAAACTTGGCCATACCTTATATCCATTTGAATGCGCCCAGTTTATGTATGCTATTCCTTCATCACCGACATTTTCATTTATTTTTCCCTGTCCTTCATCTACCAAAGTAAAAAAGGTTGGACTTACTACATTAATTCCTCGTATATCGGTTCCACTTCTATCCGGTGCATAATAATATTCAGAGAAGTAATCCCATACCATACTTACTTTTTCATCTACTTTATTGCTTTCTTCCATTGCTTCCCTATATACGTATTCGTTTACTAATGTGTTTGTTTTTACATATCCCAACTTTCCTGTGTCTGTTCTTATTTCGGTCCAATCATCAACTTCTTCATTTTGATTTTCCTTATTTTGCACAACGGTAACAGTTTCTCCTTGTTCTATTGAGTCTACATTCCTTGAAAAAATAGTAGGATATGCCTTAACATTATTATCTTTTTTAGTATCTGCAACTACATATTTTCTGTTTTTTGAATCTACAGTAATTGTATTAGTAGACTCAATATAATTAATTTCAACATTATACACATCTTTTAAGCTAGAAAATGGAATATAATAGGTATCATTTCTTTCTATTACTGTGCCAGATACTTTTATAGTTGAACCATTATTTTCCATTGTTTTTTCTCCGACTATTATGCTTGCTACTTGACTTTCGGAAGTTGTAATAATTTGATTGTACTTTTCATCATAATATATATATGGATCAAAAAAGTTCTGAATATCTTCTTTAGCTATATAAATTATACCTTCTTCTATAATTACGTTCTTTTTCAAATCCTTTGTAACATTACTATTATTTATAACTAAATTTGCGGTATCTGTTATTTCATTATTCACATAATTTGGTGCTACTCTTAACACAAAAAACACTATTCCCAAAAAGATTGCTACTATTATTAGTTTACTAATTATTTTACTCTTTACTTTTTCTTCTCTTTTGGCTCTTCTCGACATATTTTTCTCTCCCACTTATCTTTTAATTTAAAAATATATTATTAATGCCCCTATTATCGATATAATAAAACCTAATATTTTTAATCCCCAAGCGGCCTGGTTTTGATCTCCAAACCCAAATAATCTTTTAGTAATTATTCTAGCATCATATACCATAACTACTCCAATTGTAGCCATTATTAAAGCTATAAAATTTATAATTTCTTCCATTTTAATCATTCCTTATAATTACATATAATAGCCTTTTTCAAATTATTCTATTTAAAAAATTCCACTGTATATTTACATTCAAATGTCTCTTTTGGCTTTAAAGAAATAATATCTTGTTTTTGAATAAATACTCCTGTACTTTTTATAGTATCTGCAGTTGAATACCATGGTTCTATACAAATAAATGGTGCATTTGGCTTTGACCATATTCCCAAATATGGAAATCCTGTAAAATCCACACTTAGTAATGTTTTTCCTGTTGCTTTGTTCTTTAAGCTGATTTTTTGTGATGTGAGTCCCTTCATTATTAGTGCGTCATTATTAAAAGTATCAGATCCTAAAGCAATTCTCCTTTTATCAATCATTATATTTCTTGCATATTCTGTTCCTACTAGACCATCTACCAAGTATAAGAAATGTATTTTTTCCTCATCTTCTTCAAATTCCAAATAGTAATTTCCTTTTTTTAAATCTTCTAGGTCTATCTTAAAAGCTGGATGTCCTCCTATTCCAAATGGAAGAGTAGCATCTCCTGTATTTATTACCTTATAAATAGTAGTTAATTTATTTTCATCTAATCTATACGTTGTATATAATTCAAAATCATATGGATACCTGTTTTTTGTAATTTTATTGCTTTTCAAAACATAGGAATGAAAATTATCTAATTTTGTTATTGGTTCAAACTCAAAATCTCTTGCAAAACCATGTTGTGGCATTTCATATATTCTACCATTTATAATGGTTTGATTTTTCTTTAGCTTACCTACTACAGGGAAAAGTACTGGCCAGTGTCTTTTCCAATACACTTTACCATTTTCGTCTACGCAATCTAATCCCTGGTGAATTCTCTCTTCGCCATCTAATTTAAAGCTTACTAATTCTCCACCCATTTTTGAGGTTAGCATTTTAGTATACATCTATGTTCTCTCCTATTCTACAAAAATCTACAAAATTTCATATATATGATATTGTTTTTTTATGTAAATGTCAATAGTTTTAAAGCAATTTTTTGTGCCAAAGTGTCTGTCCCCAATAGCACCCAACTTAATAACTTTTTCCTTTGCTTCTTTTTTGAACAGAAAATCCAAATCTCCCTTTTTTCCTTCCCATACTATAGTAATGGCCATTTGAATATGCAATTAAATTGCATTTGGATATGTCAAATGCTCCTTTTTCGTCTATGTACTTATCGTCTGCATCAATGGATAAAACTTCTGCGATAAACATATGATGACTTCCAAGTTCTTTAATTTCTTTTACTCTACACTCTATAGCCACAGGACTTTCTTTTATTATAGGACATTTTACAAACTGTGCCTTTTCTTTGGTAAGATGCATTTCTTTATGAAACAAGGGGACGGTTCCATCGTCCCATAAATGGAACATTGGGGACACATCTTGAAATATGGAAATAGATTTTAGCTCTGTCCCCAATGTTTCAATTTAGGGACGATGGAACCGTCCCCTTGTTTCAGATACTAATTCTATCTTTAAATTTTTCTTCTACCAATTTATGTAATTTTTTATTTTCTTCTTTTTCAAGTTTCGGATCTATCTCTTCTATTTTTGCTGTTAGGGCTTGCACTTCTTTTAATATAGCAACATCTTCAAATAAATTGGCTATTTTAAATTCTGGGAGTCCATGTTGCCTTGTTCCGGAAGAATTCTCCTGATCCACGGAGTTCTAAATCTTTTTCTGCCACAATAAACCCGTTATCTGTTTCTTTCATTATTTTCATTCTTTCTTTCGTTGTTTTGGAGTTTCCTTCATAAACTAAAATACAATAGGACTGGTATTCTCCTCTTCCTACTCTTCCTCTTAGTTGATGAAGTTGTGCTAACCCAAAATGTTCAGCATTCTGAACTACCATAATGTTAGCATTTGGTACATTTACCCCTACTTCTATAACAGTAGTAGATACCAATATCTGTATTTCGCCCTCTTTAAATTTTTGCATTATTTCGTCTTTATCTTTTTGTTTCATTTTTCCATGTAAACATGCAACTTTAAACTCTGGAAAAATTGAAGTCTGATACTTTTCAGCAAGTTCTACAGCTGATTTGAAATTATCAAACTCTTCACTTTCCTCTACTAATGGACATACTACATATGCTTGCCTTCCTTTTGACACATTAGAGCGAATAAATTCTTCTATTCTCCTTTCCATATTTTTCATAACAGGATATGTTTCTATTTTCTTTCTGTTTGGAGGAAGCTCATCTATAATTGAGATATCTAAGTCTCCATATAGAATAAGTGCCAATGTTCTTGGAATCGGTGTTGCAGTCATAACTAGAACATCAGGATTTGAGCCTTTCGCCACAATGTTTGCTCTTTGCCTTACTCCAAATCTGTGCTGTTCATCAGTTACTACTAACCCTAAATTTTCAAACTCAACATCTTCAACAAGTAGAGCATGTGTTCCAATCAGTATATCAATTTCGCCATTTTTTAGTTTTTCTAAAACTTCATTTCTTTTTTTAGATTTCATTCCTCCTAGCAACAATTCGCATTTTACTCCCAAAGGCTCTAATACTTTACTAAACTCTTGCATATGTTGTTCTGCCAGAATCGCAGTTGGAGCCATAATGGCAGATTGATATCCACTTTTAGTCGCCTTATATGAGGCAATAATAGACACAATTGTTTTTCCAGAACCTACATCCCCTTGAAGCAATCGATTCATTGGTTTATTACTTTCCATATCTTTGTCTATTTCTTCTAAAACTTTAAGTTGTGCTTTTGTTAGATTAAATGGAAGTGTATTAATAACATCTGACATTTTTACATTTTTATCAAATTCTATTCCATCTGTTTCCTTATCATATCTTGATTTCAAACTCGAAAGAGCTAACTGAACAGTAAGTAATTCTTCAAACACAAATCTTTTTCTTGCTTTGCTGTATTCTTCAAAATTAGAAGGGAAATGAATTTGCTTTGTTGCTATATTAATATCATCTAAACCATATGACTTTAATATGTATTCTGGAATCGTTTCTTCTAATTTTCCTAAAGTTAATTTTAATCCATTTTCAATAATTCCCCTTAACTTATTTTGTGACAAATTATATGTAAGTGGATAAATTGGTATAATCTTTCCTGTATTTTTATTTAGACCGTCTTTATCAAAAACAGGCCTTGTCATTTCTATTCTTCCATATTTAACACTAACTTTTCCAAAAAACTGATATCTCTCTCCTACTTTAAATTTGTTTTTTAGGTATGTTTGATTGAACCATGTTAACACACAATCTCCCGTTTCGTCCCTTACAAGCATTTTTAGCATCACTTTATTTTTTGCAAATCTTGTTTCATTCATTTTACTAACACAAATTACATCTATTAAAGCTTCTTCACCATCAACTAATTGATATATTTTTTTTGGTTTACTTCTATCTTCATAATTTCTTGGAAAAAATGTAATTAGATCTCCTAATGTATTTATTCCAAGTTTTTTCAACAATGCCATATTATTTGGTCCGACACCTTTTATATATTGCACACTTTGTTTTAAATCTACCATTTAGAACCTCCAGTTAAAGAGTTTATACAAATTTTTGTTCTTTTGTATTTTATCAAAAAAATTATATAAAAACAAGTCGAACACTTTCGTAAAGTTACGATTATTATAATTTTTTTTCATATTTCTATTTTCTTTTCATTAAGTTTATAGTATAATATATATTGTTAGAGTTTTTGCTCTACATTCTTATTAGACAAGATTTGTCAGAAATGTGAGGTTATTTTATGTGGGTGTTTTGGTTAATAGCTGCTGGAGTATTTTTTATAATTGAAATGGCAACAATTGGCTTTTTAATTTTTTGGCTAGGAATAGGTGCACTTCTTGCAATGGTTACAAGTTTTATAACAGACAGTATACTAATTCAAGTAATTGTTTTTGTTGTAACTTCAACCTTACTTTTAATATTTACAAGACCACTTGTAAATAAATTTATAAAAATACCAAAGGAAGTAAAAACAAATGCTTATTCCATGATTGGTAAAAAAGGTATTGTCATTAAAAATATAAACAATATTGAAGGCGATGGACAAATAAAAGTAGATGGAGAAGTTTGGTCAGCCAAATCCAATACAGATGAAGTCATACCTAAAGACACAGAAATAGAAATTATAGAAATTGACGGTGTTAAAGCAGTAGTAAAAAAAATTAACGAAGATGCTAAAGTTTCCGTTTAGAATAATAAACTTTAGATTCTAGAATAGAATTATACTAAACAAAACTTATAATATAGTGAGACAAATAATTTAAGATATTAATTTTTATATATATTTAAATAATAGGAGGATATTTTATGTGGTTTTTAATCGTATTATTAGTTATAATACTAATTATTGCATTTAAAACAATTAGAATTGTAAAACAATCAGAAGTTTACATTATTGAAAGGCTTGGTAAATTCTATAAAATAGCAGATGCTGGTCTTACAATAATAGTTCCATTTTTTGATCACGTTCGTAGCATTGTAAGTTTGAAACAACAAACAATGGACATTCCACCACAAGGTGTTATCACAAAGGATAATGTTACTATCACAATCGATACAGTTGTATTTTATAAAGTAACAGATCCAGCAAAAGCCGTGTATGAAATTCAAAACTTAAAGAAAGGTATTGAATATCTAGCAATTACTACTATTCGTGATATAGTTGGTAAAATGGACTTAGATTCAACATTTAGTTCACGTGACGCAATTAATGATAAATTAAGAGTATTACTTGATGAAGCTACAGACCAATGGGGCTGTAAAATAGATAGAGTTGAAATTAAAGATATTACTCCACCACCAGACATACGTGATGCAATGGAAAAACAAATGAATGCAGAAAGAAATAAAAGAGCTTTAATCCTTCAAGCAGAAGGTGAAAGACAATCTGCAATTACTCTTGCCGAAGGTAAAAAAGAAGCTGCTATTTTGGAAGCAGAAGCTGATAGAGAAGCTAGAATAAGACGTGCAGCCGGTGAAGCAGAAGCCATAAAGAAAGTAGCAGAAGCTAAAGCTGAAGAAGTACATATGGTTTATGAAGCAATGATGAAAGCAAAACCAGATGAAAGATTAGTACAATTAAAATCTTTAGAAGCATTAAAAGAAGTTGCAAATGGAGAAGCAAATAAAGTATTTATCCCATTTGAAGCAACAAGTGCATTATCAAGTTTAGGTGCAGCAGCTGAAATGTTTAAAAACGATAAAAGAAGACCAAAAAGAAATCAAATAGTTGATGCTACTAATAATGAAATTCAAGAATAATAAGAAACAAGGGGACGGTTCCATCGTTTCAGAAATGAAACAGAGGGACAGTCCTCTTTCATTATTTTTTTAAATATCGATGTACCGTGCTTTTACTAATATTCAGCTTTTTAGCAATAACTGTTAGTGACGCATTGGTTTCATTTTTAATCCTTTTTACAATTTCTGCTATTACTTTAAAGTCTTTTAAATTTTCTCGATTTAACTGTAATTCTTTGATATCTCTTTCTATTATTTTGTCTATTACATTTTCTATATTTTCATTTTGTTCTTCTATATCTATAAATTTATTTTGGCCTAGTTCATCTACTACTTCTATATTTTTATTAAGTATTTTATTAACCTTATCTAAAGAATACTTCATTGTACTAGAATATTTGTAGGTATCTATTGTTTCAGCTATTTCTGCCTTTACAGGATTTCTATGAACATATAATATACATTGATATAAATAGCTTTCATCTTCTATAGGTTGACTTTTAAATCTATCCCTAAATACTGGTCCTACTCTATTCTTGAATCTATTATAAAATTGAGCATATTCGCAATTTATATATTTCATCAAATTTGACATATTTTCTATTTTATCGACATATAGTATAATATGCAAATGATTATCCATTATGCAAAAAGAAATAATATCGTTGTTGTATTTCTTATAATTTTGAAATAGTAACTTCAAATATACTTTTTTGCATATTTCTTCCTCAAATATATATTCTTTATTAATTCCCTGAAGCATTATATGAAAAAAATTAGTGTTTAGAAATTTTCTTGGTTTTCTAGACATTTAGCACTCTCCTTGAGAAAAAATTGGTTTGAAAAAATTAGTTTGAAAAAAATTTAAAAGCAATTGTAATCCGTTTATGTTAAGTATATTGTTTTTCCCATATTTTGTCAATACTTTTAATAAAAAAATAAAGAGCCTCTTTTTTAGTGTCCACTATATGCGGTTCACTTCGCAAATAAACTCTTTATTTACAATTATATTAATTGATAGGCCTGTCCCCTTTTCCCAAATTTGGAACGATGGAACCGTCCCCTTGTTTCAAATATTTTGTTCCTACCATCTTATCTGGTAAGTATTGCTGTTCTACCCAATGTCCAGAATAATCATGTGGATATTTATATCCTTCATGATATCCAAACTGGCTCATCCCTTCCGCCGGTGCATTTCTTATATGCATTGGTATTTCTCCTGTGTCCTTTGTTCTTACATCTTCTAATGCTTTATCAATTGCAAGATAAGATGCATTTGATTTTTTTGCTAACGCTACATATATAGCCGCTTCTGATAAAATAATTCTCGCTTCTGGCATTCCTACCATATTTACGGCTTGCATTGCTGATGTTGCTATCACTAATGCATTTGGATCTGCTAATCCTACATCTTCTGATGCACATATTACTATTCTTCTTGCAATAAATACTGGGTCCTCTCCTCCGTCTATTGCTCTTGCTAAATAAAATACTGTAGCATCAGGATCGCTTCCTCTCATTGATTTAATAAATGCACTAATATTATCATAATGACTATCTCCATTTTTATCAAACACTGCTTTTCTTCTTTGTATGCAATCTGCTGCAATTTCGTTTGTAATATGTATGTACCCATCTTTGTCCATAGTTGTTGTAAGCACTGCTACTTCTAATCCATTTAAGGCCGTTCTTACATCTCCGTTTGAAACCTCGGCTATTTTTCTTAAAGTTTCATCTTCTATTTTTATATTATAGCTTGCTAATCCTTCTTCTGCTACTAATGACCTTTTTAAAACTTTATAAATATCTTCTTCTGTAAGAGGATTCAGTTTGCAAATCATGGATCTTGAAATTAGAGCTTTGTTTACTTCAAAATATGGATTTTCAGTTGTAGCTCCAATTAATATTACTGTTCCATTTTCGACATATGGTAAAAGAGCATCTTGTTGCAATTTATTAAATCTATGTATCTCATCAATAAATAATATGCATTTTCCACTCGGATTTAATAGAAGATTTTGAGCATTTTCAATTGCTTGTTTTATATCTCCTATTCCTGCTGTTACAGCATTTATTCTTGTAAATTTGTATTTAGTGGTATTACTTATTACTCTAGCAAGTGACGTTTTACCGCATCCAGGAGGTCCCCAAAGTATAATGCTAGATAATCGATCTGCTTTTATTGTTCTATACAATATTTTATCTTTTCCAAGTATATGTTCTTGACCTACATATTCGTCTAATGTTTTTGGTCTCATTCTATACGCCAATGGTTGATTTAAGTCCATAACTATTTTTCCTCCACATATATTCTTTCACTCTATTTGATATTCCAAATAATATTTCATAATCTGTAGTATTGCATAAGTCTGCAATTTCTTCCACTGTAATATTTTCTTTATCCCTGCTGTTCCTATTCCATATGCATTTGCTTTAATTACAGGAGCTATTGTAATATCTTTCCTACGTATTCTTTTATTTTTTGAATATTATCCGCTATATTGAATAAGTTCACTTCTAAACAACTTTTCTCTATAACATCACGTTGTTTCCTCACAGGAGTGTCCCTCCTGTTTCAAAAGTGGAACGATGGAACCGTCCCCTTGTTTCACATTCCTAAATATTTTAGTCCCTGCTTTATAATTTCTTCTACCGATAAATCTTTTGTATCTATGTTAGAGACAGCAATATCAATATCTTTTCTTGAATATCCCAACACTTGAAGTGCCTCTATTGCATCCCTTGCTTTATCATTTTTTACAATATTTTTTATAGGGACAAATTCTGTTTCTATTGCATCTTGTGTCTTCATCTTGTCTTTTAATTCTAGTATCATTCTTTGAGCAGATTTTGCCCCTATTCCTGGTAAACTTTTTAAAGTAGCTACATCTCCTGAGATTATTGCTAATGCAAAACTCGATGGAGATATATTTGAAAGAATAGTTAATGCTGATTTGGCACCAACTCCACTTACTCCTAAAAGTTGTTCAAACATTTTTAATTCCTCATTTGTGCAGAATCCGTAAAGACTAATATCATCTTCTCTTACTCTCATATATGTAAATATTTTTACGCTTTCTCCTATTTCTCCTAACCTATCGATAGAACTTGCAGACATATATATTTTATAGCCTATTCCACCTACATCTATTGTTACATAATCTATATTTTTTGATTCTAAACTTCCTTTAATATATGATATCATAAATTTATTCTCCTTTTCTTTTTCGTATACATTAAGTATTTTATCATAAATATAAAAAAAAGCAATATTTGCGCAAAAATTTGTTTGTTTTAATGTTGATAGTAGTTAATGATTTTACACATTTTAATTTCTATGCTATAATATTTTCGAAAAGAATGAATTTTATAATATAGAGGGTAAAACTATGGAAGAAGTTAATTGGCTCAATAGAACAGAGATGTTAATTGGAAAAGAAAGTATAAGTAAACTTCATAACTCTAATATAGTAGTTTTTGGCTTGGGCGGTGTGGGTTCCTACGTTGTTGAAGGTTTAGCAAGATCCGGAATTGGTAACATTACTCTAGTAGATAAAGATATAGTAGATATCACTAATATAAATAGACAAGTTATTGCAGACACAGAAACAATTGGCAAAAATAAGGTTGACGTAGAAAAATCTCGAATTTGTAAAATTAATCCTAGCATAAATATTCTACCTATCAAGGAATTTTTAAATAAAGATAATATAGAAAAAATAATGAAAAAAGCCGGTAATTTAGTTTCAGATAATCTTGAAAACTCATTAGATTGCAATTATACAAATAATAATACTACTATAAGAATAGATTACGTTGTTGATGCTATTGACACAGTTAGCTCTAAATTGGAAATAATAAAATATTGCTATAACAATAATATAAAGATAATTTCTTGTATGGGGACTGGAAATAAGTTAGATGCTTCTAAATTTGAAATTACTGATATATATAAGACTTCTGTATGCCCTCTTGCAAAGGTTATTAGAAAAGAATTAAGAAAACTTAATATTAATCACTTAAAAGTACTATATTCTAAAGAAGAACCAATAAAAACAAATATGTCTACTCCTGCAAGTATAAGCTTTGTTCCTTCCGTTGCTGGCCTGTTAATAGCAGGTGAGGTTATACGAGAATTAATGTAGAACACCTACTAAGACGTATACTACAAATTCACGCTGAACAGTAACTTTAGTAGTATGTATATTGTTACTAGATAATGGTATTGTAAAAATTTCAGCCTTACACCTAGGTAATACCATTATCTAGTAGCTGTATATTTAGAAAATTTTTGAAAAACACTTGTAATTTCTTCGTTTTTATGATAAACTTATAAATAGTCAATTTTATTCATACATATAGGAGGTGCAAAAGTAATGGCAAAATGTGAAATTTGTGAAAAATCAATAGCACACGGAAATAAAATAAGTATAGCTCGTTCTCATGTTAGCAGAAGAACTTCTAGAACATTTAAACCAAATTTAAGAAGAGTTAAAGCAATAGTAAACGGAGATACCAAAACAATATTTGTATGTTCAAAATGTTTACGTTCTGGAAAAGTAACTAGAGCTTAAGGTTATGTTTATTCATAATTTATATATATTTTATTACGCGTAATAATGTAGGTTAGTCCTACATTTTTTTTGCATTTTTGTAAAATTGATTTTTCTTTTGAAAGTTAGTTTTCAAATCAGTTTTTTATCTAGAATTTAGAAATTTTTAATTCTTTACTCATATTCTCACTAATTGTAATTGAATACGCTTAAAGTTTTTTATTATTTTTTGTATATTTTGAAAATTATTGGAAAATATATTATTGAAATTATATAAATTGGAGGTTGATTTTAATTGGGTATAGAAAAACATTTAAGTATTACTGGAACATCTAATGTTTCTTGGAAGGATGCTGTAGTACAAGCAGTTGCAGAGGCATCTAAAACAATTGACTATTTATCTTCTGTAAGGGTAATAGACCAAAGAGCTAAAATTGATGGAAAAAAATTAATTCAATATTATGTAGATTTAGATTTGGCATTTGTAGTAGATAGAGATAGAGATTAATCTATTAATTTATTTTATATTTAAGGAAGGAGTTGTTAAATTTATGAAATCTATTGAAACTAAAAAAGAATACCTTGACTATGTAGACAAAAAATCTCCTAATTCTCCTATTTTAAAAAATTGCTTTAACGCTTTTTGGGTTGGTGGATTAATTTGCTCTATTGGTCAAATAATATTCGATTTTTGTAAATACAAGGGATTAGAAGATACCGCATGTTCAACTATTGTTTCCATTGTACTAATAGGTATTGCTGCACTTTTGACTAGTCTTAACATATTTAATAAAATCGGAAAATTTGCAGGTGCGGGTTCACTAGTTCCTATTACAGGCTTTGCAAATTCTATTGTATCTCCCGCTATAGAATATAAATCAGAAGGATATGTAATGGGTGTTGGTGGAAAAATGTTTACAGTGGCCGGACCAGTTCTTGTATACGGTATTTCTACTTCAGTTATTGTAGGAATAATCGCCACATTTTTTGTATAAATATTCTACATGTTCTGTTTACTTATAGTAAAAAGTTCTATTTTTTGTTTTTATTATATAAATAGCAAAAATTTCACAGCATTAATATAAGATATAAAGATTTATGAGTAATCTTTAAAAAAACAAGATATATTACGAAAGGAGAATCTTTTAAATGGAAAAAATAGGTATTCAAACTGTTAAATTTGAAAATCCTCCATATATTTTAGAAGCCTCTTCAATTGTTGGTCCTAAAGAAGCTGAAGGACCTCTGGCTAAATATTTTGACCAATGCTTAGAGGATGAATTTTGGGGAGAAAAGACTTGGGAAAAAGCTGAAAGCAAAATAATTAAAGAAAATGTTAACTCTGTTATTGCCAAATCTTGTATCCCAAGTCAAGATATAGACTTTTGTTTTGCGGGTGATTTATTAAATCAATGTATATCATCAAGTTTTGGATTAAGAGAAATTAATATTCCTTTTTTTGGAATTTTTGGTGCCTGCTCAACTTTTGTTGAGGGAATGTGTTTAGGAAGTATTCTTATAGATGGAGGAGCTGCTAAAAATATTTTATGTGCTACATCAAGTCACTTCTGTAGTGCAGAAAAACAATTTAGATTTCCCTTAGAATTAGGAAA
>CALXVO010000008.1 GCA_944392065.1 uncultured Clostridia bacterium
TATACAACAAGGTTAGGCTACCTTAGGATGTCCGAGCGGAAGCGAGTGACATGTATTTCGCCGTTGCTCCAGAGACTAGCCCTGCGAAATGCTTTTCTTACTCTACGCTCTTTAGACTTTCAATCATGTCAATTTTCTTTAATGAGAAATAGGTAATTACATTTACAATAATAGCAAAAAATACCGTAATTACAACTCCTAATATATAGCTTAGTACACGTATTTCTGGATCAAACATTAGCATATCTATTTCACATGTTTTTAAAATATACATAGTTAAATAATATCCACCAATTAGCCCTACTAGCATACCTAAAATTGTAAGTATAATAGTTTCTCTTCCTATGTATTCATATACTTCTCTGTCATAAAATCCAAGTACTTTTATGGTAGCAATTTCTCTAATTCTTTCACTAATATTTGAGTTTAATAGATTGTATAAAACTACTAATGCCAATAATCCTGCCGCAATAATAAGTATCCAAACTACCATGTCCATATTATCCATAACTACTTCTAACATTTCAGATGATGCAGATGTAAAGCTAACACCGGAAATATTATCTTCGTCTTCTAATAATGTTCTTCCCAAATTATTTTCCTCTTCTTCTGTCAAATCATTTGTCTTCGCAAGAATAACATTTGCTTCAATTCTAGTATCATATATTGTGTTATATAGTTCTGGTGACATGTATAAATAATGTAATATGTAGTTTTCTGTAATATGTGCTATACTTACCTCTGCTCTATCTCCATCTGCATTTTCTAAGGTAATTATATCTCCTTCTTTAATATCTAACAATTTTGCCAATTTTTCTGTAATAATTACTCCTGAATTATCAAGCACATACTTTTCATCTTTTTTTGTTCTACTTCTAAGCGAAATAAAAGTATCAATATTTTCCACGTTTTCAGGGATAATTAATTGTATATTTTGATTATTATCATTTTTAATTATTTTAACAGATTGCATATTAGCACCTAACAAATCTGTTATATCTTCATTTTTTGATATTTCGGATTTTATTTCTTGTAATTCTTCTGCTTGCTTTTCTTCTTTTAAAGAGATATTTATCCCATATTTATATATTTCTCCATATTGCATTGGTATCATATTTGATATGGCATCCTTTAGTCCAAATCCTGCAATTATAAGTGCTGTACACCCACACACACCAATAATTGTCATTAAAAATCTCTTTTTATATCTAAATATATTTCTAGCAGTAACCTTTGCTGTGAAATTTAAGTGTTTCCATATAAATGGTATTTTTTCTAATATTACTCTTTTGCCCGGCTTTGGCGCTTTTGGTCTCATTAATATTGCTGGATTATTTCTTAATTGCCTTAAAGAAGTGTAAATAGTTGCACCAACTGTACATAATATTGCAGCAGCTATTCCTATAAAGGCATATTGTGCATTAAATTCCAATATTACATCTGGGACATCATAAACCATAGCATAGATATCTGCTATTACTTTTGGCAAATAACTAAATCCTATAATTAGACCTAATGATCCACCTATTAGAGTTGCTAAACTTGCATAAACAATATATTTTCTTATAATTTGCCTTTTACTATATCCAAGTGCTTTTAAGGTTCCAATTTGGACTCTCTCTTCTTCTACCATTCTTGACATTGAATTTAAACTCATTAATGCTGCTACTAAAAAGAACACTACTGGAAAAACCTGTGCTAAGTTTGCAACTCTTTCAGTATCTTGTATATAGCTTGCATATCCTGTATTTTGCTCTCTATCTAATACATACCATTCTGGTCGCTGAATTTCTTTTAAATCTTCTTTTGCTTCTAATAATTTGTCTTCTCCTTCTTTTATTTGTTCATCAAATTCTTTTCTTGCTTCTTCTAATTCTTTTTCTCCAGCTTGTATTTCTTTTTCATATTCTTCAATTTCTGCTTCTGCTTGATTTAGCTGATAATATGTAGATTTTTTTTGCTCTTGTAGCTCTCTTTCTCCATCTTCTATTTGCTTTTTGGCACTTTCTATTTGTTTTTCTGCCTCTTCTAGTTCTTTATTTGCTGTATCTATCCCTGTTTCTATTTGTATAATGCTTGCTTCTAAATCAGTAATACCAAGTTTTTCTAATTCGCTTTCAATAATACTTATAGTTCCTTGCAAAGTTTGTATTTCTATATTCACACTTGCTATTTGTTCTTGTAATTCTGCTTTTTCTTCCTCACTAGCACTCTCTAATTTTTTTTCTAAATCTGCTAGGTTTGCTTGTGCTTCTTCTAGACTAGTTTCTACGTTGTTTAATTGTTTTTGAGTTTGTTTTAATGTAGATAGTTGTTCTTCGTAGTTTGCAATCTGATTTTGTGCTTTATTTTTTTCTGTCTCGAATTTTTCTTCATTTTCCTCTAGTTCTTTTTTTGCTTCTTCTATTTCTTGTTCTGCTATATAAAATTGATAATTAGCATTTGCTCTATTTGTTTCAATTTCCGCTTTTCCATCCTCTATTTGTTTTTTGCCATCATCAAGCTCTTTTTGTGCTTCCTCAAGTTCTTTTTCTGCTTTTGCTTTTTCTTCATCTAATTCTTTTTGTGCTTCTTCTATTTTTGAATTGGCACTATCGTATAACTTATTATATCTAGCTTCCCTTCTTTCTTCTGAAATAGCATCTAGGCTATCTTCTACACTATCTATTTTATCCAAATATTCATCACTGTCTGTCTCTAAATCTTTAGCACCTATTACAGTTAAATAAATATTAGTATAAATACTTGCATTTAAGTTTTCCTTAGGAACATATATATAGTAATCTATCATGCCACTTCCAAGTTTTGTACTTCCTCTCTCAGAAGAAATATACATAGGGGAATCTACTGCTCCCACTATTTTTAACTTATTATTTTTTAGTACTTTTTCTTCTTCTCCATCATCATTTGTAATATTTTCTATTGCTACTTCTATTGTGTCTCCAATTTGATGACCTGTTTCTGATAAAAATTTGGTTTCTACAACACATTCTTCTTTATTTTCTGGTAATTTTCCTTCTATTAGATTTAGATTGTTCAAGTTATCTGTTAATGTTTCTAATTTTACAACAACCTCTTCTTCTCCTATAGTAACCATTGCATCTGCTTGACAAGATCCTTCTGCATTTTCCACTCCTTCCACTTGTGAAATTGCTTCTACATCTTCATTTGTTAACCCCAGTGTAGATATTACTTGAATGTCCATTACATTTAAATCATCAAAATATGTGTCCAATGTTTTTCGCATATCTGGACTAGTTGCTTTTATTCCTGCAAAAAAACCCACTCCTAGAAGTACGATAAGAAGTAATGAGATAAATCTTTTATACGAATTTTTTATTTCTTTTATTCCATCTTTAAAAAGTGCAGTTTTCAAAATTTTCACCTCGTTTTGGTAACAACTATTTTACCACTCAATTTGTTCAATAGGCATAGGATTTTCATTTAGTTTTATATTAGAAGCTGTTCCATTTCTAAAATGGATAACTCTATCTGCCATTGGTGTTAATGCACTATTATGTGTAATTATAATCACAGTCATTTTTTCTTTTCTACAAGTATCTTGAAGTAATTGTAAAATTTGTTTTCCAGTCTTATAGTCTAATGCTCCTGTTGGTTCATCACATAATAGAAGCTTTGGATTTTTGGCAATAGCTCTTGCTATTGCAACTCTTTGCTGTTCTCCACCAGATAGCTGTGATGGAAAATTTTTCATTCTATTTTTTAATCCAACTTTTTCTAGTATCACTTTTGGCTCTAGTGGGTGTCTACATATTTGTGTTGCAAGTTCTACATTCTCTAAAGCTGTTAAGTTTTGTACCAAGTTATAAAACTGGAATACAAATCCAATGTCTTCCCTTCTATATTTTGTTAACTCTTTTTTCTTAAACTTGCTAATGTCCTTTTTATCAATAATAACATTACCTTTCGTGGCACTATCCATTCCTCCTAGGATATTTAATGCTGTTGTCTTTCCTGCTCCACTTGGTCCCACTATTACAACCAGTTCTCCCTTTTCTATTTCAAAGTTTGTGTTGTCTAATGCCCTTATTGAAACTTCTCCCATTTTATATTCTTTCACAACATTTTTAAATTCTATGTATGGCATCATTTATCACCTTCCTTTTTTAGTGAGAAGTTGGGGTCTGTCCCCAATTTCTCATTAAAGTTCTATTATTTTTGCATTTTCATCTCCAATAATATCTTTAAATTCATCCAAAGTTCCATTTGCTAGATAAATTCCTCCGGCCATATCCTTTTTCTCTCCGTTGATAATTTGTATTGGAATATTGTTTCTTTCTCCAGAAAAAAATTTTATTGCTCCTCTTAGTTTTTCTTTTTGTTCTTCGCTTATGTTTGTAATATCTAGCATAAGTATTTTTTTCTTTTGTTCTCCGAATTCTTTTATTTCTCTTGCTACAATTTTAGTATCTTCATCTTCTCTTATACTCAATCTTCCCTCTACTAGTACTATATTATCTTCTAGCAAGATATTAGAACAATTTTGATAACAGTTTTCAAACACGATTATTTCTGCAGAACCGTATAAATCTTCGACTGTAACAAATGCCATTATTTTATTGTTTTTTGTAAATTTCTTTTTAACACTTGTTATAATTCCCGCATATTTTACGAATTGTCCATCCTGAAGTTTCTCTCTTGATACTAGTTTCATTTTTTGACTAATATCTACTTCTTTCATGTTTTTATAGTTTTGAGCTTCTTTATATTCTTCTTCAATTGCCTCTGAATCTAAACCACTAGCATTTTGTGCTTCTCGCATTTGTGCAGTATTTATATTAGTTTGAATTTCAATTTGATGTCTTAATTTATCCAGTGGATGACCTGAAATGTATAATCCAAGCATCTCTTTTTCCATAGAAAGCATCTCTTTTTCTGTAAACTCAGGCATTACTTTATATGTATATTTTAGTTCCTGCATTTCTTTTTTACTTGTTCCACCTAAGTCAAACATGCTAACTTGTCCATCAAAGCTTTTCTTGCTACTTTCTGCAATAGAATCTACAATAGACTCATAGGATTCCATTAAAGTTCTTCTTGTTTGTTCAAAATTATCAAAAGCTCCTGCTTTTATTAAACTTTCAATACATTTTTTATTTACTGATGCATTTGCAATTCTTTCACAAAAATCTGCAAAGTCTTTAAATTCTCCATTTGTATTTCGCTCTAGCACGATTTCATCCACTGCGCCTACGCCAACATTTTTAATGCTTCCTAATCCAAAACGAATCTTATTACCATCAACAGTAAATTTAGTATAACTTTTATTAATATCCGGTTTTAAAATTTCTATATTTAATCTTTTACACTCATCTATATATGCTGGTATTTTGTCCAAATTACCCAAAAAACTATTTAGCATAGCTGCCATAAATTCTGCAGGATAGTATGTTTTTAAATATGCGGTTTGATAAGATAAAACTGCATATGCAGCTGCATGAGATTTGTTAAATGCATATTTTGCAAATTCTGCCATTTCATCAAATATCCTATTTGCTGATTCTGCATCAATTCCATTACGAACACACCCTGGTACCACAATGTTTCCTTCTTCATCTACTTGCCCATTTATAAATACCTCTCGTTCTTTTGCCATTACATCTAGTTTTTTCTTTCCCATAGCACGTCTTACTAAATCTGCTCTTCCTAAAGAATAACCAGCTAAGTCTCTTACAATTTGCATAACTTGTTCCTGGTATACCATACAACCATATGTAACATTTAGAATTGGTCTTAATCTTTCATGTGTGTATACTGCATGTTCTGGATCTTTTTTATTGGCAATATACCTTGGAATTTGATCCATTGGACCTGGACGGTAAAGAGAAACACCTGCAATAATATCTTCTAAACAATCTGGTTTTAGTTCCTTCATAAAGTTAGTCATCCCCTGACTTTCAAACTGGAATATTCCAACTGAATTTCCTTCTTGCCATTGTTTGTATACTTTCTGGTCATCCATGTTCTGGTCAAATTCTACTTTTATCCCTCTATTTTGTTCTACCAAATCTATAGTGTCTTGAATAACTGTAAGAGTTCTAAGCCCTAAAAAGTCCATTTTTAAGAGTCCTAATTCTTCTAGTGTGGTCATAATATACTGTGTTGAAACTGTATTATCTCTCATATATAAAGGTACATAAGTATCTACTGGCTCTTTTGTAATAACAATCCCACACGCATGAGTTGAAGCCTGCCTTGGCATTCCTTCTAATGCCATAGCTATGTCCAACAATCTTTTGTATTCTTCGTTTGATTCATATAACTCACGTAATTCTCTATTTTGTTCCATGGCTTTTTTTATAGTAATATGTAATTCATTTGGAACCATTTTAGCAAGTTTATCTGTTTCTGCATATGATACATCTAGTGCTCTACCAACATCACGAATTACCATTCTAGCAGACATCGTACCAAAGGTAATAATCTGTGATACATGGGTTTGTCCATATTTTCTTCCGACATAATCGATTACTTCCTGTCTTCTTTCATAGCAAAAATCCACGTCAAAATCGGGCATACTAATTCTTTCTGGATTTAGAAATCTTTCGAAAATAAGTCCATATTTAATAGGGTCTATGTCAGTAATTCCTATTGCATATGCAACAATTGAACCTGCACCAGAGCCACGGCCTGGTCCTACTGGTATTCCGTTTGATTTTGCAAAATTTATATAATCCCAAACTATTAAGAAATAGTCCACATATCCCATTTTATTAATAACCGAAAGTTCGTAATCTTTTCTATCTATGATTTCTTGTGGTGGATTTTCTCCATAACGTTTTACAATTCCATCATCTGTTAATTTCTTTAAATAATCAAAATGTGTTTCAAATTCTTCTGGCACATCATAATTAGGAAGAATGGTATGGCCAAACTCAAACTCTACATTACATTCATTTGCTATTTTTACTGTATTTTCTATTGCATCTGGTACATTTGCAAAATATTCTTTCATCTCTTCTGGTGATTTAATATATAGCTCATCTGTATCAAAACGCATTCTATCTTCGTCTGTCATTCTTTTTCCTGTTTGAATACATAACAAAACCTCATGATTATATGCATCTTCTCTTTTTAAATAATGCGCATCATTTGTAGCAACAAGTGGAATATCTAGCTCACGAGAAAGCTGTACTAATTTTTGATTAACTAGTACTTGCTCTTTTACTCCATTATTTTGTATTTCTAGATAATAATCTTTGCCAAATACCATTTTAAACCAATTGGCAACTCTTTTTGCTTCTTCCATATCATTTTTTAAAATAGCCTGGTTTACTTCTCCTGCTAGACAAGCACTACAACATATTAGATTTTCATGGTATTTTTCTAATATTTCTTTATCGATACGAGGTTTATAATAAAATCCTTCTGTAAAACTTAAAGAAACAAGCTTTGATAAATTTTTATATCCCTCATTATTCTTAGCAAGCAAAATTAAATGATTATATTTACTATCTAGTTCCACATCTTTATCATATCTTGTACGTGGTGCCACATACACTTCACATCCAATAATTGGTTTTATTCCATTTGCTTTGCATGCTTTATAAAAATCAATAACGCCGAAACATAACGCCATGATCTGTAATTGCCATTGCATCCATTCCAAGCTCTTTTGCTCTGACAGGCAAATCTTTTATTCTATTTGCTCCATCTAATAAACTATATTCACTATGCACGTGTAAGTGTACAAAATCGCTCATTACTATTTTCTCCTTTGTCATTATTTCCTGCTTACATTTTTTACTTTGTCAAATTATATCACAAAACTATTATCCTTGACAATTTTAATTATAAAATTTATAGAATAATGGTTACTAGATGTTACTATTGGATATAATAAATAAATTTCCAATGTGCTGCAAATTGTAACAACAAATGATTACTATTTGCAAATTATTTTAACTATTTTTTAGAAATTTTTTCTCTCATGTTAATGAATTAAATTTGAATAAGTTGTAAGTTATAACGATGATGCAAAATAGAAATGGAGCTTACCTATACAATCTTACAAAAAATTGCATAAGTAAGCTCCATTTCTTTTTTTATGCTGAAGATACAATTTTAGTAATCTTCTGCATTTAGTTCCGGAAAATCAAACTCTATGCTATTTGGTGACAAATACCCATCTTCTAAATGTGATGAAAAAAATGTATTTGATCCTTTTAAAAAGTTCTTATATCTATTTTCACTACTTACATATCCATTACCTATAACCACTGGATCATCCCAAGTTACATCTATAGCGTACCACTTGCCTTCCAACTGTACGTAATTCCATGCATGTGACTCTGTTTCTCCATTCGAATTAGTTCCTATTCCACTTACAAGTACACAGGGAATATTTAGTTCATCCATTATATATTTAAACCCTCTTGCATATCCTTCACATACTGCTTTTCCTTCAGTTAATGCTCCAGATATAGAATATGGCTCTTCTGAAACCAAATCCACATCATATTCTATATTTTCTATCATCCAATTATGAACTTCTCTTATTTTTTCATAATCACTATATCCTTCTAACTGTTTCCCAATTTCTTTTCTCATCGCTTCTAAGAGATTCAATTTTCCAGATATTTTAGTTTGATTACTAAAATGGTCTTTTAAATATGTTGAATTATTTCCATTTGACAATTCAACTCTATGTGTAGATATACTTCCTATTGTAGTAGTTCTTGTTGTTAATGTTAGTTTTTCTACATCTATATAAAAAATATCCATATTATCATATGTATAAGCATTCCAAGCTGATTGAAATGCTATATTTAAATCTTCGTCTCCTCCTGGCAAATTTAATAAATCGCTAAATTCTGTACCAAAATCTATTTCATATATTCCTGATTTCATTTTTTCTTTATTATCTTCGAATCCATCATATATAATTTTTGCATATTTATCTAATTGATTGTAATAATATTTATCACTTATTAAGTTTTCTTTATCTCCGTAAATTATTACTATTATTTATTATTGGTTCTACTATTTCTATATTTTCACTAAGAATATTAGAAATCTCATTTTTAGCTATTTCTGGTCTATTTTCAGTTTCATTTACATCTAGAATAGAAGCCTCTTGGGTCATTATATTAAATATATCCACATAAAATATTTCATAAAGAAGAAATGCTATAAATATTAATATTAAGATAACTAGTACAATTGATACTAGTAATTTTCCTTTATTATTTTTCATTAACTTACCTCTCGCATTTGTTTTATCATTAAGTCTGCAAATATTGCATAACCGGTTTTGGAATCGTTTACCAACACATGTGTTACAGCCCCGATAAATTTTCCATTTTGAATTATTGGTGCTCCACTCATCCCTTGTATTATTCCACCTGTTTTTTCTATAAGTTCTTCGTCTGTAACTTTTATTAGCATACTCTTATTATTTTCATTATTATCTATAAATATTTTTTGTATTTCTATTTCATAATTTTGTATTTTACCATTTTCTAATTCGCACATAATTTCTGCTTTTCCTGTAGTTATTTCACTTCTATTTGCAACTGGGATTTCAGTAGATTTATTTAAATTTAATCTACTCACATCTGTTATATTTCCATATATCCCCAAAGCTGTATTTTTATATATATTTCCTATCGTGGCACTATTTTCTATTGTTCCTCTTATTTCTCCTGGTAAACCATCTTCCCCTTTTACTATATCAATTATATTTGTCGTTACCAACTCACCATTTGCAATTTGTATTAAATTATATGTGTCTACATCATTTATTCCATGACCTAGTGCTGCAAAATTTCCTGTAGAAGGCTCATAAAATGTAAGTGTACCAACACCTGCTGCTGCGTCTCTAACCCATAGTCCTAATTTATACTCATTATCTGAATCCATTGCTGGCTCAATGCTGGTAATTTTCTCTCCTTCATCACAAATATACTTTATTTCTAAACTTTTTCCATTTGAGGCATTTACACATTCAATTAGTTCATCTGTACTGTTTATAGCTACATTATTTATTTCTATTATCGTATCTCCAGCCTCAATTCCTGATCCTTCATATGGCTTTTGCCCTTCGATTTCAGACATTCCTACTACAAGTACACCTTCTGTGTATAATTTCATTCCTATTGCTTTTCCTAGTGGTATTACAGTAGTTTCTGGAATTACATTTACAGTAACATCTTTAACAGAAAAAATATTAAATAAATTTAAACTTAAATCCATTGTTCCTGTTTTTTCTATAATGCTATTATTTAAGCTAGTTGATGCTTGCATCGCTTCTGAAGATTTAATATTAAGTCCAAATATCGTTTTTAAACTTAGTGTTTCCCCTTGCATTAAAATTATATTCTTTGGAAGCATGCTGATATTACATATATACATGTAAACTATAATTAAAATTATAACTATCAAAATTTTTTTCAAAAGTTTCATGGTTATCCTTTCTCTTAAATCAGAAAAAATACACTATTTATCTTTCTTAAATTCTAATTTTTTACTATATATAGGATAACCATTTTTTTTACTTTTAAACTTTTTTTACTCATTTCGAATAATTTACAACTTTAGAAGTTATCTTGATAAATCAAAATTTGATTTATATAAATCATATCTTTCTCTTGCTAATGCTGTTAAATACGACCTTCTTAAATCTTGGTATGCACTATTTGTATTTCTAAATGATATTTCTCCCGTTCCTCCATTTTCAATTTTATTATAATAATCTATAAGAGAGTCTCCTTCTAAAATATCATATATATCATAATCAGCTGTTGCATTTACTATACAATTGTAACAACCTGTTAAAGTTTTGCCATCTCTAGCTTGTAAATAAAAATTCAAATCATCTTCACTATTTTCTGAAATTCTTATACTTTGCCTTTGGAAACTTGCAATTGGATATGCTCCATTAATTGTTAGAGTTCCATTATTCAGTCCTTCTAATAAAACCTTACATCCTGGTTGATGATACTCTCTATTATTGGTACCATCTTCTGCAATAATATAAATATTTTCTGGTTTTACTACTTCTTTATTTACATTATTTGTTATGATTGCATAATTGTTATAATATCTATATCCAATTGTCATGCCCTGCATAAATGTAACCATTGATATATTGTTTAATACTTTATACCATTCGTCATTAGAAATTACTGGCATAGCATAATCATAAAGTGTAGTAGTTCGATAGTTTGATATAACAGTATTTAAATTTGTTTCAATTGATTTCCTAATAATGGCTAATCTATGATTATTAAAAGCAGATTCTGAAAGCATTGGATCATTTGTAGCACTTGCTGAAAATATTCTTTCTGTTCCAGTATTTTCTGATAAATAGGTATTGTCATTTCCTATTGGTGTAGTGCCATCTTCAATTCTTAAAGTATCTTCTTGTGTAATATTTCCCAAATTCGCAATTACCCACTCACTAAATTCCTTTGCTTCATTATAATAGTCATAAGCACTTGTACTCATCATGTTACATTCTCTTGCATAATTTCTTATTTCTGGATCATTTACATATGTTTTCATATAATTATCGTACCAGAATATTACAGGAGTTCCATCTGTATAATATAATAAGTTTCCACTATCATCTTGATCCTGATAAATTTTTTCATTTTGATAGAATATATATATATAATCATCTTCTTTTGTAGTACCTAATTCTTGATTTTCTATTGTGATTAAATGCTCAGATAATCTTTCTGGCTCAATTAAAACGCCATTGTAAGTTAAGGTTTTTGCACTAGTATTAATATTCTGAACATAGTCTGGATTTATCAAATATCCTGATTTTGTAACATAACCTTCTGCTCCACCAAAATCTCCATAAACTGTTATTTCATTGTCCAATGTATAGTTCACAACTATTATATTACCATTATTTAATTTATATTTTGCAGAATAGTAAACAAATGGCTTCAAACCATTTTGATAATTATTTCCATTTAGTGTAATTTGTACTTTTTCATCTTCTCCTTCTCCAGTTGTACTATACACATTATCATATGAAGAATAAATATAATATCCATCATATAGAGTAAATAAAATAGCTGGTACATAGCCTTCAAGATCTGTTGAAGCTTGTGAATAATCAGCCATTGAAGTGTTTAGAGAATTATAAAAAGTACTAATTGATGCTTCAATATCTCGTATTTTTGAATCACTAATGCTTGAATATTTATTGTTTGTTGTATTTAATTGAAATGCTTTAATCGCATCATATGTTGCATTAATCAAACTTGAATCATAGGCTATTTGTAATGTAATAGCATCAATTTGATTTTGAATATATGATGCCATTACCATAGATATTGGAACAATTATTAAAATAAACATAACAGCTATATGTTGTAGTTTCATATAATACTAACCTTCCTTTACAATAAAAAATAGAAGTGAATATTTTACTCCACCCCTACATCTATGTTATTGTAGAGACAGATTATAATATCTGCCCAACAATTAAAAATTATCTACTTGTACTACCATTAACAGAGACTACTGCTGTGTGTTGTCCTGCTATTTGATATGAATCATTTCCAGAAATCATATAGAAAAAGTTTCTTAGCATTTGTGAAATCGTTTGATTTGTATTTTTAGCAGTAACAGTAACTATATCTCCTTCTTTTAATGTTATTCTACCGTTTGTATCCAACTGTTCTAGAACTTGAGTAGTATAAATATTATAGTATAAATTTTCACCTATTTTCGTAGCCTCAGCTTGTGTAGTTTTTTTGCCTGGATTTTCATCTAATTGCTGAATAAGAATTTCAATATCAAATGAATTACCTGTTGATGATATTTCACTTAAATATTGATCATAATCTTCTATCGTCATTTTTCCAGTAGTTCTAACCGTATCTACAAATTCTGTAGTAGCAGTTTGAACTGCCAATTGTGAAATGTCATCCGTTCTTTCAGCAAGTGACATAAGTGGGAATATGAACATTAAAATCGCTGCTAAAAATATTGCTACAACTGTTATTAAACTATCTCCCATTTCTTTTACCTCCATTCGAGCCAAGCTAAAGCTCTAAAACAATTCTTAAATTAACCATTTCAAAAGATTAATTATGAACATTTATTCTAATTTAATCCATTAATGTATATATAATTACTCTTTTTTCTCTTCCAGTTATATTTGTTGTTCCATCTTCTGAATCATCAACACTATTATATGTGTATTCTCCTAAGCTTTCTCTAAATTGTGAATTTTTATATTTTTCGACAAATCCACCATTTCCTATTATAGTGCTATAGTCATAGCTTTCTCCATTTCCACTAGGAAAATAGAATACCCCTCCAGATAGGAACATATCTAAATTTTGTTTATAATAATTTGTATTACCTGTCCAAGGTTCATGTCTCCTTGTTTCTTCATCAACATCAAAAGAACAAACTTTTAAATCTTTATTATCAGAATAGTATTTATTAGTATATCCTGTACTCCATAAATCCACATTTGTTTGTGTTTCATAAAGTTCTAATGGTGTACCGTCTGAGTTTCTAAAAATTACTGTGTAATTTTCTTTATAATATTTATATAATGTGGGTACAATTGTTTCTATACCTACTATTCTTTCACTATTAATTGTAGTTCCTCCAGTTTCTATATCTTCCAATGTTGTATAATCCATGAATTCTGTAATATCTGAACTTTGTAATACAATATCAGCCGTCTCTCTTGCCCTTGTAAACATATACATGGCAAGAGATAAGGCTATAATAAATACAAATACTGCAAACGCTAATTTTAAGCTATCTACTGCATTTTCCATAAGTTAATTTCCTTCTTATATTTATTATTAATTAGCCAGCAGCATTACCATTTTGTTCAACAATATAAACTGCTGTAACTAAGCCGCTGTCTGGATCAAATCCAAAAGAAACATTATATGTTTTTCCTGATTGTAAACCAGTATTTACAGTGTTTATCTCTGTAGTAGTTGTTCCTGCTGTTTGAGCTGCTCTGTATTCAGCTCCTTTTGATTCAGTAAATACTGCTACTTTTTCTGAATCATCTTGTGCTCCTAAATTGTGGTTTCTTACTACATCACATAGTGTTTTAGCAGCTGAACCTCTAATATTTCCTTGGTAGGTTGTGAAAGTTTGATTATATGCATTAATTTGCTCTGTTGAGATATCTGCAGCATCACGTATTGTTCCGCTAACATTGTTATAAACAAACATTCCTATTCCTATAATTGCTATTGCAAGTAATATAGCTCCTGCAATAATTAAAGCTTTTGACGCATTCTCCATAAAAAATTCCTCCTTTTAAATTTTAAATATTATTTTATTTATAAAGCTTTTAATATTAATATCTAATCATCTGTTTCTGTAAAAGTTAATGATTTTACATTCTTTGTTTTATCATGATAACTTATATCTGTACATTTAAAACTAGCTGTACTATAAGTTTTAGTAAAATTTTCAATTCCATTTTTAATAATTCTTTCTATTTCTAATGTTCTATAATCATCTTTATACTTAAAGTTTATATATACTTTTATAGAATTAGTATCATTTTCTATGTATAGTCCATCTTCATTCTTTTGAATACCATTTTTTTCATTAATGTCTTCTGTTCTATTTATGATACTAAGTAATTCTGTGCCAAGTATTTGAATATTATAGTATGACTTATACTGATTATTTATCTTTTGCGCTTCAAAAACATTCGTTCTGTAATTGTATATACTATAAACCGCAATAGCTAGAACTATAAGAAATATAATTAATATAATTAAAATTTTATTTTTCATAATCTATACTTTCATTATAATATTAAATTTGGTTTTATGCAAGAGTTTTCGCTAAATTTCTACAAATTTCATATAATTAACTCTTCTGGTATTTTTGCCAATTCCTGGTTCTTCATCACATATAAATAATTTTGTAGAAGCACTTCCCTCATCATCTGTCATAACGTCATTTTCTTTTATAAGATTAATAAGTTCATCCTGTGTTAAAGCTTCTATATTTTTTATAGTTGTAGCTCCAACCTTTAAATCTATTTGTATGTAATATGAATTATCAGATATTGGCTCTATTTCTGTAAATCCATTTTCTGTATTTATTCTTTGTGCTAAATTTGCTAATCCTACTATAGTATGTATAGTACATTTAATCGTTTCTCCACCTGATGTACCATAATATTTTAAGAATTGATCATTAAATTGTGCTATCTGTGCATCCTCAATCTGAGAAGTTGTTTCGGAACTATAACTTCCTAAAGTATTAAATAAATATACTCCAATGGAAATTATCATAACACCTAATAATATCTCGGCCGCCATAATTAGTGCTTTTGATGCATTCTCCATATAATAATCGTCCTTTCTTAAAATTCTATTATATTTCTTCAAATACCATTCTGTTTATTCTTCCATTTTGTGAATTATACTCAACTTCTGTACATCTAAATTGTTTTCCAGTTCTAAATTCTGTGTAAATCGATGTTAGATTAGTGTATTCTTGTATTTCTTCTAATAATTGATTAGTAGTTGAATTTCTTTCTAAATATTCAGATATAATATTATAGCTGGTCATATTGCTTGGTGGATACATGCCAAAATCTAATGCTATTTCTCTGTAACTTTTGCTAGAATAATATTTTACACTTCTATTGTTATATATTCTTTTTGCTTCCTCATATGTTGATATTGCATCTTCTATATTTTCTTTGTCTTGTACAATAGTTGATAAGTCGGTTGTACCTTGCCTAAAATATATAGAATCTACAATAGCATTTTTAATTTGAACAGTTATTGTTACCTCATCATATCCTGAATCTTCTCTTGCATCTGATTCATTATAGTCTTCCTGAAGATTTGCTAAAGATAATAATTCACTCCCATATAGAGTTCTATTAAATTGCTCAAATCTCCTCATATATTCTGATATTCTATCATTATATTCTGAGTCAGATCTTGTTTGCTCTACTTCTGCTAATTGATTATATCCAAATATAAGCAAACTAATTATAAGTACAGCCACCAAAACTGACCCTGCCATAAGCAATGCTTTTGATGTATTTTCCATAATCAATCCTTTCTAATAAGTAGACGACATTCCACTCATTGATACACTCATACTTGTCATTCCTATAAATACTAGTGGTATAATTAAGTATCCTACGAAAATTACAATCATTGGTGCGAAACCTATTCCTCTTCCTATCATTCCCTTTCTTGAAATTAATCTTTCGTTTGATTCTTTTCTACGTGCTTGGTAGTAATCTCTTTCTGTATCTAACTCGTCAAATGCATCTGCAATAGGTATTTTTTCAACTGCTGCTTGTAAGCTCTCTACAATTCTTATAAATTGTTGGTATGATACATCTTCTTTTAATTGTTCTAATGCTTCCCATGGTCCACTCTCATAGTTGTTAACGCATTTGCTTATTGGTTCTTTAAAAATGTTTGCATATCTTTCAAGCCATTCTAGTATGATTTCAACATTAACTCTTTCAATTCTCATAAGCATTAAGATAATTGTCTGGAACTGCATTACTTCATCTTCCATTTCCAATTGCCTCATTTTTGCTTGGAACTTAAGCATCCAAATTGGTGTGTTATATGCTATTACTGCAAATACCATAGAAAGTAATATTTCAAACCACTTCATATTTTCACTATTTACTAGTTTGATTTTTTCTAATACTCTTTCTGCTGCAACCTGTATTTCATCACTACTACTTTCTAAATAGTCGTCATTTATTCTGCCTCTTTCCATTTCTTCTGCTATATCCTCTTCTGTAACTGACGTATCACCTCTAAAATGATTTATATAATCATTATCTGATTCTGTAAGTTCCATTGCTGTTCGGGTTTGTTTTTCTGACATTTGCCCTATAACATCATAATCTGTCGTCGGATCCGTATATACGTTCTGGATGACTATATGGTGTAAATACATAATTATAATTATTGAAGCAATAAAAGTTACAATACACAGTAGTAATCTATTTATGTATATCCATTCCATTCTATCCTTTGAGGCTGCATCCTTCATGTCTTGTTGCAATTTTCTATATTCTTTTGTTCCTTCTTTTGGAATGAATAAATCAACAATTTTTTTTATTAATGGGTTCTTATATAATTTTGCTTGCCATGGATTTTCTGTGTTTTTTGTATTCATATTTACAGAACCATTATCTTTTAATTTTCTTGTAAGTAAATAACAAACAAAAGTCAATATTAATATTAATATTTGCATTATCATTCCACCTTTTCCATTGTAGAATGATGCTGTAAAACTAAATTGAGATACTGCCCAATTTTTAATTGGTTCCATAAATAGGATTGGAACTATAGATATAAGTGATAAACTTTGAAATACATAATCTAGCTTATCTCTTTTTAATATCTCTAGTTGCATTTCTTGAGTAATATTATTAAGGTTTTTTAAATACAATGATGCACCATCAACTTTTCTATCTCCAAACTCTTTAGTCAGGTATGATACTCCTGCAAATTCTTTTAAATAGGCATTTGGTGCAATATCATAATACTTTTCTAGTTCAGATTCTGGATCATTAGAAATTAGTACTTCATATATTTTTTCTGCTTGCCTTGACATTTCTACTTCTTCATCATCTTGAGCTACTTGATATATAGCTTCTTCTACCATGTTGTATTCATGGTAAGCATGCCTTATCTCTGAGAAAAAATTGATTTGTTGTTTTAATAATTTATTATCAATTTTATCAACCATTCCATTTATCAAGGTATCCGCTAAGAAAATCTCAAATACTAGCAAAAAGGACATCAATAACAAGTTATTACTCGTAAGTAGTATTATTACTAGTGTTAGTGGTATTATTATCAATATTGCATTTGTTAATATTTTTGAAGTTTGCTTTCTAGTTAAATATTCATCATCTATATTAATTATTTCAAGTCTTCTTCTTATTTTTAACAAATATCTTTTTATGAATGGTATTTTTAAATATTTAACATATAATTTTTGGTATAATATTTCACTGCTAAATTTCTTTTCTTCTGTACCTACTCTTAATTTTTGTATTTCTCTTATCCCTGATGACTGTATTTTTTTTCTAATTATCAAGTAGGCGATTACTATCATAGCAAAGACAGCTCCTACACCAATCAATAAATACATTAATACTTCATTAGACATTGTTTAAAGCCGCACCTCCTTGCTAATTAATTTACAGTTTTAGGTTTTCTTCCTCTTTTAACTGCTTTGTTTTCTTCTATTTCTTCTTCTGTTATATCATTATATGGTTTTACTTTTATTCCCCAATTTCTTTCCAAGAATTTATCAAATAGAACAACATCACTATCATCCATATTGTTTCTCATTTCTACTATGTTATGTTCTGAAATTGGGTTTGTTAGTACAAATGCTCCGTCATGATATTCCATAACATTTACATATTTATATAATTCTTTGTTTGTACTTTTAGTAAAATACATAGTTGCATTATCCATGAATTTATCTAATTTACCTTCTAATGTTTTTTCTTTTCTATGGTCATATGTATATTCATTTTTGTCTTCTACAGGTATACACTCAGTTACTCTTTCAATATATCTTCTTCCTCTAAAGTCTTTTACTAAGTGTATATCAAAATTTAATACTTGTACAACTTGTTCTTCTGCCGTTTTTTCATTTCTAAACACACCTGCTCTAAGCATTGAGTTACGAAGTGCTGTTACTAAATCTGGAAAAGTTTTAGCATGGTGAGTAAATAAAGTAAATTTAGATGCAACCTGTGCAGATTGAATCATCCAAGATGCTACTGGGTCTGTTGCAACCTCTCCGGATTATATTAACAGAACCATCTGTTTTTTTCTGAACGTCCAAACAATCTTGTCCAGAAACAGTTTCTGTTTCACGCATTGACAAAATATTTCTTGTTGGATATATTTTTCTTAAGTGAAGCTCAAATGCGGTTTCTGTAATACGAAGGTTCATTGTTTCGTATATATTTTCTATCATTGCCATAAGCATTGTTGTTTTTCCGGCATCCTTGCTCTCCTGTTAGAGATATAATTCTTGCACCTTTTACTAAGAATTTCAATAATTCAATTGCTTCTTCTTGTCCTTTTCCATGAACAATTTGTTCTAGTGCAGCACGTTTTACGTCGAATTTTCTTACGAAAAACGCCCATGTTTCAGACATGCTTGGTCTAACAACTACGACACGAGAGCCGTCTTTCATTTCATTAATTTTATAGCCATTTGTATCAGATAATTGTCCAGGATTATTATATTTGTATATGTTTTGACATACCCTTTTAAGTTCTGCTTCAGAACCAAAAGATAGAAATGCAAGCCTTATAGATTTACCAGCATACATTATCCAAATACTATCACAAGCACGTGGAACCTTGTGTTCTGCTATCTGGCTTAAATAATCTCCATCTGTTTGTGCCACTTGACTTAAGAAAGATTCTGGAAGACCAGATACACCGCCAGATATACCATCTATGTTCATATCTCTTATTTCATCTATGCTACTATATCCCTTGTATTTTTGGTATATTCTTTGTACTACTACATTAATTTTATCTTCTAATGTTAATACAAAATTTTCTTTTTCATAAATATCGTTTATTTCATCTTCAGTTATAACATAAGAAGGTTTTGCTTCTCCTTCTACATATTTTAGTTTATCTAATTCGTATTTTCTTATTATTTGAGTTAATGCTTCATATCCGAATTCATTCTTATACATATATAAGATTATTTCGAATTTATCTTGTGCTGTCAAAAGAGATGGAACGTCAAAAGGTATTGCTCTTGATACATTCGTTTCATCTACCCCATATTCTTTATATAATAAATCGTATATTAACTCTTTAACATATTTTTTATCGTTTACATCTCCATATGTACAACCCTTTAAAGCTCTTTTTAATTCGTATTTTTTGTTCTTTCTTCTTTTTAGTTCTTCGTCAGAAAGACCAATATCATACAAGTTTATTTTTGTTATTTCGTCTAGCCTCTTTTTTACGAATTCCACCATCTTATCTAGAGTGTATGTTTTATCATCAACTGCTAAAACGTCTTCTTTTTCTTCATTTTTTCTCTTTTTTATAAAATTATATAGTAATGCAAATGCTACTAATGCAACTATTACTATTAATAGTGTATTTACCATAGTTTTTTCTCCTTTCTAAGGATTAAATCTTCATTTGTAAATCTTTCAGTCCTTGCATAACACCTTCGACCGTTCTATTTACTTCGCTTATAAATAAATAATTTCTATCAGTTTCATCTATATTTTTTAGTTTCAAAAAGAAATCTATAACCTTTCCTTCAGAACACGCTTCAAAATACAATGTATTATAAGGTATTGCTAGTATTTGTTTTCGCTCTCTCATATATCTTGTTATATTTTTCACATTGTATTTAGAGTGGGCATCATAACGTCCTAATAACAATATTACATTTTTCCTTTTGTAGAAATCCACATTTTTCTTTAATTCTATAAAATCATTGATGTTTTTTAGTCTCTGAGTAATGTTAAATATAATCATATCAGATATTCTTACAATATCCTGTGCTTCTTTTTCTTCCATTCTAGAACTCAAATCCACAAAAACAAAGTCATAATATTTATCTGCCATTTGTAAGATTTCTGGATAGTTAGAACAAAGTTTCATATAATCTGGGTAACTAGTAGTAGTTGGTGACAATAATATATCGAGTCTATCCCTTAACACTGTTTTTGAATAATTCTTTACAATTTCAGGATTAGTTTTATTGGCAGTTAATACTTTTATAAGACCTTCTACACTAGAGTCTACTCCTATAGCAGCATAGCCCTGATTATTAAAAGTTGGTTTATTAATTTTATCCATTTCCCAGAAACAGTTTTCCAAAGTTTGATCCTTGAAATTAGTAGATACTATTAAAATTTTCAAATTATGCTCAATTGCCATTTGAGTGGCAGTTGCTACTAATGATAGAGTTTGTCCTGTTTCTTTTAGTTCATGACTTTCAAAAGTTATAATTGACATTATTAAACTCCTTTTTGTAATTGCTTATATACTTTTTTTAATTTTGCATATTCACTCTGATCTATTATTTGTCCTACTATATAGCCAAGAGCCTCTTTATATTGATCACTCAATCTTCTATATTTAATTTTCGAAACTCTTTGATTTTCTGCTATAACACTCTCGTCCCCTAATTCGAATGGAAAGTAAATTATTTCTTCACTCCATGTAATTTTATAACCTAATGATAAATAATTCAAATAATCATTGTCCTCATTATTAATTGTTCTAGAGAAAAAAACCTTGGTTAATTTTAGTATTTCTGTGAGTCCACTTAATATTTCTAGCCCTCTTTTAAGTGTATATAAATCAAAACCTGTTACAAAGTAATTTTTATAGCTATTATTCACTTTAAATTCTAATATAGATTCATAATTATCAATGTCTAATAATGCTATATCGTAAGGTAATTCTTCATTTAATTGGATATTTAAATATTCTTTAATTTCATTGAAGTTTCTAAATCCAACAGCTACATCGATTCCTTCGAAATCTGTAACATAAGCTTTAGTTGGTTTTATGACAGGGACTATGTATTTTGCTTTTTGATTAATTGTTGAATCTACAACTAGCACTTTCTTTTCCATTGCCTCTAAGATTTTGGCCACATATAATATTGAATCAATTTTGTCATAGCATCCAATAAAGCTTATGTTTTTCATCTTTTCCTCCTATATAATTAGTTAATTATTATCTATCCTCCTAGTGAATCTATATATGCTTCTCTTTCTTCTTGAAGATTTCTAATTTCCTCTTCTGTTTTATCTACTACATTGTCTTCTGCATTATCATTATCTGTTGCACTATTAATTCCAGGTCTTATTATATCACT
>CALXVO010000009.1 GCA_944392065.1 uncultured Clostridia bacterium
TACTGTTGCTAGAATTATGATGATTATTATAGTTATTACTAGTGTTAGTAAAGTAATTCCTTTTTGATTTTTCGCACAATTAAGAATACTTCCTTTTTTAGAACACATCTTTTTCTTTGCAGAGCAGGCAGATTCCAACCTTGCATTGGAATTTTCTACTTTTGTCTTATAAATGTATGGTGATTGATTAATCGAATTCCATGTTGAATAAAGAATTGCTCTCTCTGTCGAGTAGACGGATTCCACCTTTGCATTAGAATTTTCCACTTCTGTTTTGTAAATGTATGGTGTGTGTGTGTGTGTGTGTGTGTGTGTGTGTACAGCCTCAAGGCTTTCGTCTTTCCTCATTTTTATTTGTTTTTCCTTCGTTTTTCTTTCAACTATCATAGTAGACCTCCTCTATTCTCCAAATTCTATTTCTGCATCTATTGGACAAATTTGAATAAATGTTTTTCCATCATTTACATCAATTTCATTTCCTTCTAAATCTCTATATACTGTTTTTCCAGACCTAGAAGTTTTGGTACATGTAATTGGAATTGCCTTTCCATTTGTAATATAATATCCGTCTAATTCTTTTATATTATCTAAAGTTTGCCTTCCTTTTCCAGAACCGTCATCTAGAGTAGAATTTCTTGCTTTTTCGATAATAATATTTTTGGTTGTTACTGTTTTTCCTGTATCCCAATCTACTTGTTTTTCTCCTCTTGAATAACGAACATATTCTTTTAAATCTGCATCATATTCATATTCTACTGTATTCGCATACGAATATGGAATTGTTACTGTATTTGCAGTTTCTCCTTCTTCTAAATCTACTTCAGCGACTACATAGTTTAATACAGGCTCTTGACTAGTTGTTGTTCGGTAACCTTTTCTATCTGCAATACTTATTATATTTTCTGTACTTGTTACAGCATTATGTGGTGCATATTTATCTGATACTCTCCAAAAAGAAGTTGAACTTTCATAAATTCCATTGATATTATTTACTCCAAGGGTAGAAATATCGGATTGTGCTTGTGGGCTCCACCCATAATGTACATAGATTGCATCATTTTCTAAAGCATAGTCCAAGAAATAATGTCTGGCACTTCTTACTGGTCCTATTTTATCTAAGTCCTTATCTTGAAGAATTAACATTAATCTTGTTTCTCCACCTTCTACGATTATTTCGTAAACAATATCTGCTTCTAATAATCCTGCTTGTGGCATTGCATCAATGTGATTATCAATCATTACAGCAATTGGCCTTGAAGTTCCAGATAGTGTTTTTGGCTGTGCTATAGTCGGTTCCTTACTTATATTAACTCCATTTGTTATTTCTCCATTTGCATTTGCCATCTGTGTTTCATTATTTTGACCAAAAATCCTTAATGCAAATAGTGCTCCTGCAATAATAATAAGTAAGATAAGCACAATAACAAAAATCTTTGTCCCTTTCATCTTAACCTCCCATAGATTAAATATTAACTAGTACTAGTTTGAAAAAGAATTGACGTTTTGGCTAGGCAAACGAGCAAGAAAACCGGAATCGTACTTTGTGTACGATGAGGATTTTCGAAGCGAAGTTTAACAACGCCAAAACTCAATTATTTTTCAAACTCCCACAACTCCTAACGCAATGCCATAAATAACCAATATCATCAATATTCCCACACAAGCACTAAATACTACTTCTGATACTTTATGCACTTTTGCTTCTATTCTACTAGATGCTACTAAAATAGAAAGCACTAGTGATAGCGTAAGAATCACAATGCTAACAGCTCTATTATCTGTTATGCTATCCATCATAAGCCATATAATTGTATTTGCTGCAAAGGCCAATGTTGTAAAACCGCTTGGCATAAATTTGTGGTTTAACCCTTTATGCTTATTAGTTCTTGCAATAGCAATTAAAGCAACGATTGCTATTACTACAATTACAATTGCTGCAAACGCAAGATGTATTGGAGATGTTGCTATATTTTTTATAAAATTTAAGCCAATATCACTTATTTTGTCAAAGAATAAAAAGTACCCTACAATTACTGCATTGATTGCAGTGATAACCACACCACCTGCTGCTACATCTTTTGCAATTTTAGCTTTTGGATGATAAACATCCACATATAAATCTACTACTGTTTCTATTGCCGTATTACACATTTCTGCAAATAATATTAAGATAATAGTAAATAGAAAACATAAAAATTCTGCTCTACTTAAATCAAAAAACAAACTTATAATAACTACTAATACTGCAATAACTAATTGTATTTTTACGTTTCTTTGAGTCGTTGTTGCATAAATAATGCCATCAATAGCATTTTTCCAAGCATCTAAAAAGCTACTATTAGAAGTTTTTTTCGGATTATCTTTTTCTTGCTTTTCTATTTTTTTTAATTCTTTTTCACTTTCTTGTAACGTAGATTCTCTCTTAATTCCTAATTTTGATAACACGCCTTCTTCTTTTTCACGCATTACTTTTTTGTCTTCTTCTTCCATATGGTCATAGCCCATTAAGTGATAGAATCCATGAACTACCATATAGGCAAGCTCTCTTTCAAAACTATGGCCATATTCTTCTGCTTGCACATATACTTTTGGAATGGATATTACGACATCTCCAAGAATATCTCCTTGTTTATTTACATCTGTATTTTTCGAATTTTCTACAATAAAATTATCTAATTCTTCCTTTTCAAACATAGGAAATGAAAGTACATCTGTAGGTCTATCAATATTTCGGTATTGCTTGTTTATTTTTTCTATTTCTTGTGGATCTGTTAAAGTAATACTTATATATAGATTTGTTTTGTCTAGCTTTTCTGTTTTAAAGCACTCCTCTACGACCTGTTTTATAGTACTTTCATATTTTTCATTTTTTTCTATGTTTTTATAAATTATCTCGCAATTTTCTTTCATAACTATTTCCTTAATTCGTTTTATTTAGTTTTCATAGCTTAATATAGTTTTGCAAATATATAACTAAAAATTTTTTTAATGTAAAATTCATCTTTATCTGTATTTCACATTTTAAACCGCTTTTTTTCTAACTCTTGCTTTTTTCTTCTTTTTTGCTCCCTTTGTATAGTATCCTTCCGATGAATACGAATTGCATAAATTTCTCATAACACCTAATTCCACTAATTTGTTCTTATAGAATTGTATTATTTTGTAATATTTATTCTCATTTAAGCTTACTTTTTCTAAATCATTTCGAATAAATAAGATTTCTTTTTGTTTAATGTATTCTTCGTAGTTTTTATCTTTTAGTTTTTCTATTTCTTTATAGTTATCCCAGAATTTCTTAAATTCTTCTCTTTGAGCAGGTTTCTCCCAGTATATTTTTGTGCTTAGTAATTTTGCATTATATTCTTCCATAATAGTTATTAAAAGAGAATATGCCTTTTCTTGTTTTCTTGCAACTTTCGTATCTACAATTAAGCTTCTTGCATCGTTTAATAATTTTACATAGCATTGCTCTGCTACTACTAATGGCAAGCTATGGGTAAATAACTTTCTGCTTAATCCTAATAAAATCATATTTTTCTCGATAATATCATTTTGATCTAATTTTCCAACTGTAAAACGATCAAAATTATCAAATTCGTCTAAAATTTCTTTGTAGGTATCTTTCTTTTCTATCTCAAATTTAATTGGTAAAATATTAGAAATATATTCTTCTAATGTTTTAAATATTTTATTATATATTTCTTGCTTTTCTCCATCTAAGATGTTATCTGCAAGTCTAATAGAATAATGTTTTAATAATCCTTTATATAGTATCTCCGCTTCTGCGCAATAGAATTTTTTGTATCTTTCTATTACTTTTGGTTTATCATTTAAAACAGTTTGATAATCTAAACCGATTAAATAAATCTGTTTCTTATATTTATATTCTGTGTAACCACTTTCTTTTAAATGTGTAATCATATAATATTGTGATAAAGCTTCTTTTTCGAACTCACTTGCTGTATCATTTCTTACTTTTTTGTATATAGTATCCATTATATGTTTATCTATTGCTTCTAAGTATAATGCATAGGTATCATCTAATTTCTTAGTTAGTACTTCTTTTTTCTCTTGTGTTTCTGCTTCATTTAAAGCTTCATATGCTTTTAATACATTGTTTCTTTTCATTGAAATTATCATACCATTTAATCCTATTTTGGTTGGTATTAATAATTTGCTAATGGTGTTCGTAATCTTAGAGAAAAATGTTTTTTCTGAATTATAAATTCTTAAACTTCTTTCTTCCATGCAATCATTCCTTTCTCTTCATTCGTGTAATACTTATATTTGCTATTTAAAAAACTATTTTTTCTTCTACTCCAATACTTTCTTCTACTTCATAGATGACCTCTACTTCTAATGAATCTGCTTCTGCTTTAACATTCACTTGTTTATTTACTATCTCTTTTCCTTCAATCTCTTCTTTTAACTCTTCTGCTGCTCGGTCAATTCCAATTTGTTTTGCTTCTTCTACACTATGAATAACAACTACTTCTTCATACTCTTTATATGTATTTTCTACAATTTCAATTGGTAAATAGAAATCCGAAAATAGTTTTAATTTTTTATACGTTTCTATTGTATCATATTTTTCGAATTTTGGAACACTTTTCTGTAAATTTATTTGAAAATTATTTATCTTTACGGAATATTTTGTTTCCTGATTTCCTGTTTCTTGTTTTTGTACTTCTTTTAAATCCACTTTTTGCGTACTAGTATACCAAACCTTTGCCTGTATCTCGCCCTGTGCATGGACATATTGTGGATCTGTATATTTTCCCTCCATCTTTCCTTCAATAAGCACATCGCCTTTTGTTACAACATCCCCCTCCTTTACTAGGGGAGTACCATTTTGCGCGCTTATTTTTGTAATAATAGCATCTTTATCTGACACAATATTACAATACTCCTCCTCGTCTACAATATCTGGCTTCTTATCCGCTTCCACAATCTCTATCACAGCATTTGTCCCTTTTATTATTATTCCAACCCATGCTACATCATCTCTTTCTAACCTTATTTTATTTATTATCTCCTTGGTATCAATACTGCCTTTTAACTTTCCAATCGACAATCCCTCTTGGTCTACTAATGCTAAGATTTCTTCTGTATTTATTGTCTCATTTCCTGTCACCTCAATATTCCATATAAATCGTGAAAGCGTTATAATACCTACTATTATTAAAATAAGGAAAAGAATAAAAACTTTTCTCTTCTTATACTTTTTTATGGTAAATGGTAGTCCTTTTTTTCCTTCTATTTTCATTTTGCACTTTGTTTTCTTACAAATTTGCCTTAATTCTTTAAAACTCTTTACCTCAACACTGGCATGTAATGTAATAGAATCTTCATGTTTTAAGTTCCACAAAAGTATTTGTTTCGTAGTGCAAATATTAATAAATCTTTCTATGTAGTACCCTTCTATCTTGATATTCACATATCCAGATACATACTGTAATAGTTTATTTGCATTCAAGTCTTCTCCTCCTTTTCCACATTGGGGACAGACCTATTTCTCCACTTTTTTCTAAATTAGGAACAGGCCTTCTCTATTTTTCTTCTTCCACTTCTTCCTCTGTTGTACTTTCGAAATCGATGCTATCTATTTTTCCTGTTACTAATAAATCATCGGTTGTCATTTCTTCTAAATTTAGGTTAAATCCATTGATATTAATAATTCCTATATATGTATTTAATCTCACAAAATAATCTTGATATTCCAGTATTCCCCTATAATTTTCAATAAGTACCCTTTCAAAACCGACTATCGTAATTTTGGGATTGTTTGTGCTAAGCTCAACTGGTATTTCCAAAATCTCATCTAATTTTCTTGCTTTTCTTCTCACTTTATCCTCCCTCTGAAACAAGGGGACGGTTCCATCGTCCCACTTATGAAACGACAGGGACACACCTAGGACATATATAAATTTTTTGACCTGTCCCCCTTGTTCTATTTTTGGGACGATGGAACCGTCCCCTTGTTTCACTTTGCAAATTCATCAAGTGACTTAAATTCATACCCCATATTTTTTATTTCTTTGAGGCAATAGTCCAAAATATTGCTATTATCTTTAGATGTACTGTGCAAAAGTATTACTTCTCCATTATGAACATTGTCTAATATTTTTTGCTTTCCATATTCTTCTCTCCCTTGTTTATCTTCATCCCAATCATCATACGCAAAAGACCACATAACCGTTGTATAACCTAATGTATTTGTATATGCAATTGTTCTCTCACTATACTCTCCCTTTGGTGGACGGATATATTTCATTTCATAACCAAATTTATCGTATAAAGCAGTATGTAGTTCCATTACATCTTCTTTTATCTCTTCATTTGTAGATTCTGGCATGCAGATGTGGTCTGCTGTATGATTTCCTATGATATGTCCTTCGTCAATCATTTTCTTTACTAAGTCTGGCTGAGAATTTAGATAATGCCCTGTGATAAAAAAGGTGGCTTTCACCTCATTTTGCTTTAATACTTCTAATATTTTTTCCGTATAACCAGCCTCATATCCGCAGTCAAAAGTTAAATATACATAAGGCTTTTCACTATTTCCTATGCTTATTCCATTATATTCATCTATAATCCTTTTATTTTCGCTTCCCAAATCTGGTTGCTCATGATTATCTCCTCTTTTTATTCCCCATTCTATTTTTTTATCACTTATAGTTCCACTTGAGCTGGTTTCTACCACTTCATCTTCCATCGTAATAATAGAAAAAGTAAAAATAAAAATTAAGCATAGCATAAATAGATTTGTAGCTATTCTAATATATTTTTTGTTCATATTTACTCCACATTCCTTTCTAAGGTACAAATCTGGCCTAAAAAGAATTAAATTTTGAGCAGTCAAAACGAATTTGAAATTTATGAGGTGTACTTTTTGCTACACCAATTAGATCTCAAATAAAGTTTGATACAACCAAAATTGTAATTATTTTTGAGCCTTCCATCTTCTCCTTCTTAATCTATTTAATTTTATGCTCCTAAAATTTAGTTATTACTCTTTTTCATTATTCGACAAATAAATTTATTTTTCTAAAAATTTTATATTGACAACGAAAAATTTTTAGATTATATTATTAATTATAACTGGAAAAAATTAGTAATTCTTTTCCATGTTGTCGAAAAAAAGTTCAGATTTTTTATTTTATTATATTGGAGGATAAAGATGTTAAATTTTGTATTATGTGATGATAATACTAGTGCTATTGATAAATTATCTAAAATGTTAAATTCAATTCTTATTTCTCATAATTTAAAAGGTCAAATAACTTTTACTACAAATAATCCTTTAGATTTATTAAACTATGTAAAAGACAATCCGACACACGTATTACTACTAGATATCGATTTAAAATCATCTACTTCTGGTTTAGAAATAGCTGAAAAAATCAGAAAAGTTGATAAAAGTATTTACATCATTTTTGTTACTGGGCACTTTGAATTTGGCATGGTTGCTTATAAATATAAAACATTTGATTTTTTACAGAAACCTTTAACAAAGGAAAGATTTGAAGAAACAATATTAAGGCTTTACTCTGATGTATTTGGTGATAAGAATAAATATATACGATTAGATAATGATAAAACTGTAATTAAAGAAAATAGCATTAGATTTATAAAAAAGGATGGAATGAAAGTAATATTTCACACAGATACTAGAGATTATGAAACTTATAGCTCTTTTAGTAAAATATCTGATATGTTACCTTATAATTTTGTCAGATGCCATAAATCTTATATTGTAAATGTGGCAAAAATAACTGATATAGATATGTCAAACAATTTAATTTCTTTTACTCAAAATGACAAATGCTATATCGGCCCTAAATATAAAGATGATTTCATGGAGGTTGTTAAAAATGAATACTTTACAAACTATATGGACAGCATTGATTGTACCAAACGAATTGCTAATTAAGTTTATAGCTATACCATTGACATATTTAGATGCTTATGTGGTTATGCTATTTTTTACTTCTCTTTTAGATATAAAAGCTACAAGCAAAAGAAAATTAATCTATGTTTTAATCTACGGTACTATTGGCAACATTTTTTCTTTTATTATTCCAACTTCATATACTATATTTATATACATTATCCTTTGGCCTGTGCTTATTTATTTCATATTAAAAGCTACAATTATTAAAGCTTTATTAGCTGAAATAATAACTTTAATAATCTCATCAAGCTTAGAATTTTTATTTACTAACGCTTTTCTAAACTTATTCAATATTACCTCTGAGATGATAGTAACTATACCTTTCTACAGATTAATAGTAGCTTTAAGTATATATTTTATTATATTTATGCTTACTAAATTTATAAATCATTTAAAAGTTAATATTCAAATATTTGATAATATGAAAACCAAAACGAAAATTTTGTTAGTAGTAAATGCTTTATTAATTGTACTTGTTATTGCAATGCAATTTTATTTGCTCAGATTTTATAGTGCTTCAATGCCAACTTTTATTACTTTAATTAGTATTTTCGGATTAATTGCTTATTTTGCAGTAAGTCTTTACAGTATAATTAATGTATCTAAACTTGAAACTACAAAAATAGATTTAGAGAATGCTAATTCTACTATCCATTCATTAACTATTTTGCATGACCAAGTTAGATCTTTTAAACATGATTTTGATAATATGGTTAATAGTATTGGCGGTTATGTTGTAAATGAAGATATTGAAGGACTTAGGAAATATTATAACCAACTTTTAGAAGAATGCCATAAAACCAATAATCTATATGCCTTATCTCCTGCTGTTATTAATCATCCTGCAATTTATCACATGCTTGCAACTAAATATTATGAAGCAGACCAAAAGAATGTACAAATTAATCTTAATGTATTTCTGGACTTAAACGAAATAGAGGATCGTATGAAAATATATGATTTTACTAGAATTCTTGGTATCTTATTAGATAATGCAATTGATGCTGCTGTGGAATGTGATAAGAAAATAATCAATGTAACATTTCGTAAAGAAATTAGTAATAATATGATTGCAGTTATTATTCAAAATACTTATAAAAATAAGGAAGTTGATACGGAAACCATTTATCAAAAAGGTGTTTCAAGTAAAGAAAATCATAGTGGACTTGGATTATGGAAAGTAAGACAAATATTAATGCATAATAATAATTTAAATTTATTTACCACTAAAAATGAAGAATTCTTTACACAACAATTTGAAATCTATAAATAATTTACCTAAAAAATAGTCTCTGTTCGAGGCTATTTTTTAGTTTGTCGATTTTTATATTTTTTATTATATGGAAATAGTTGTTATTTCTTTTTTACTAGTCTTTTTTTATTAAAGATGCTGGCATCTTTGGTTGATGATACATACCTATTAAAAAGCATGCTGTATTTGTTGATTTTGCATATTTTTCTGCTATTTTAGCTAAAGTTTTTAACATAATAAATTCCTCCCATTTGTTTAAAATTTTATATAATAAAACATTGCCGGCTAATGTTTATTACCTAATTTAGTTTTCTAATTGCTTGGCATATTCTTCATATCCATATTTATTATTTGTTAATTTATATGCCAACCTAGTAATTGTTATTGTCTGAATAATAGTTCCAATAATTAATATATTTGAATATACTTGATTTTGAATTAATAAAGATGCTCCAAGTGTTATTATCAACGTTATGTAAGATAATATTTTTTTAGTTTTTCTTTCTTTTTTACTTATTATTGGTACGTTTTCTGTGTCTGCTGGTGCATACATGCTTACCATTAATATTCCAAATATGAGACCCAAAACTACTAATATATACTTTTCTATACTATCCAATATTAAAAATTTGCTTAATACTATATTCCCATAATAGATAATAGTACTTCCTAAAATACATCCTAAATGTGTATGCAAATGAAATCCTCCTGAAAACGTTTTATATGGCATAATTGCAAAATAAGCAAATACCATTTCCATTCCAAATCCCAATGCAAAACTAATTCCAAAGAGCAAAATCATTTTAGGTAACTCACCTACAATAAGTTGTAATCCATACGAGATTGCCTCCCCTTGCTCTTCTGTAATTTCTGGCATCTTCTTTCTCATTTTTTTCAGTATAAACTCACAAAATTTTTCTATCAATTTGCTCACCTCATTTGAACTGAGATTATAATAATACTTTTTATGACATTTTTTTCATTTGCTATACGAATAATAAAAAATATTATATAAAAACTTATTTTTTTGGTTTTCATATAATATTTTTCAGTTTTATAAAATCAACATAATTAAATAACATTACATAATACTTATATTTGTAGAATTCATACTTTACATGTAAAATACTCGATTTTTTATTTCATTTCTTCTATAACTCTATTCCTTCTAATATCTTCCATGTGCCATTCATTTCTGGTATGGATTTAAAACACATCTCTTCTTTTGTAATAGGATGCTTTAATCTTAGTTCATATGCCCAAAGAGCAATTTGCTTTCCATGACCTCGTCCACCATACTTTTGGTCTCCATAAATACTATGGTTCCTACTAGAAAGCTGCACTCGTATTTGATGGTGTCTTCCTGTATGTAAATTTATTTTTAGTACAGATAGATTAATTTCCTCATTATATTTTAAAACTTCATAATCGAGTGAAGCAAATTTTGCATTTTTTGTACCTTCTTTTACTATTTTACTTATATTGTTCCCTTCGTTTTTTAGTAGGTAATCTTCTAATATTCCGCTTCTCTTTTTCCATTTTTCCATTTACTACTACCAAATACGATTTCTGAAATAGCTTTTCTCTTACTTGCTCGCTTAATCTCGCAGCGGCTTTAGAAGTTTTAGCAAATACCATTACACCTCCAACTGGTCTATCTAGTCTATGTATCAATCCTAAATACACATTTCCTGGTTTATGATACTTTTCTTTTAAATATTCTTTTATAATAGTAAGCATATCTACATCTCCGGTTTTATCTCCTTGTGATGGTATGTTTACTGGTTTTTCTACCACTATTATGTGATTATCTTCAAATATTACTTTTAATTTCTGCATTTTATTGCTCCTCTTCTTCCCTAAACTACAAATAAAATAAAATATTGATTAAATTATCAATTATTAGAGCAAAAATAAACAAGTATTGCTAGGCAAAATTTAGTAAAAAACCGGAAGCGTACTTGGTGTACGCTGAGGATTTTTTATTCTCAAATTTTAACAACGCAAGACGCCGTTTATTTTTGCTCTAACTCTCCCATTTTCCATAAATCCCACAAGGCAGAATCAAACTAGAATTACTCATTGGAAGTCCTACCTCTCCATGTGAAAATTTACCTTTTTTCTTTATATTTAATTTTAATATATTTTCTAAAACTGTACTAGATATTCCTGTTGTATATGAATTTATCAAGAAGAATAATGGATTATCAGATAACACTTTAGTACATAATTCTACTAAATCATATATATTTTCTTCGAATTTCCATACTTCTCCATTTGTTCCTCTTCCATATGATGGTGGATCCATTATTATTCCATCATAATAATTTCCTCTACGTATCTCCCTATTTACAAATTTAACCACATCATCTACTATAAATCTAACTGGTCTATCTATTAGTCCAGATGATGCTACGTTTTCTTTTGCCCATGTAGTCATTCCTTTTGAACTATCCACATGGCAAACAGAGGCTCCAGCATAGCTACAAGCTACTGTTGCTCCTCCTGTATATGCAAATAAATTTAATACTTTTATTTCTCTCTTTGCATTTTTTATTTTATCAATCATCCAATCCCAATTAACTGCTTGCTCTGGAAACAGTCCGGTATGCTTAAAGCCCATTGGCTTTATATTAAAGGTTAAATCTTTATATTTAATTTGCCAATTTTTTGGCATTTTTTTATTATATTTCCACTCTCCGCCACCAGTAGAACTTCTATTGTACCTCGCATTTGCTAATTTCCATTTGTCTGGAAAAGACTTATCCTTCCAAATTATCTGTGGATCCGGTCTTATTAAAACAATATCTCCCCATCTTTCTAATTTTTCTCCATTTGCCATATCTAATATTTCGTAATCTTTCCAATTATTTGCTACATTCATTACAACTTCTTCCTTTCCTATCTCCTTGGACAAAAGGGACTACTGCCTTTTTGCCAAGCTCAAATCTTCCCAAGTACATTCACAAAACTACTAATCAATACAATATCTAGAATAATAAAACTTATGGTTGCAGTTACTATCGTAGTCATTATTTTATGTTCAGTAATTAAATGTATGATATTCTTTCTGCCACGCTTCTTCTTTTCTTGCCTCTCTTCCAATACTTGTCCATTCTCTAAAATAATATCTTTTGCATACTCCATAAACCAATTCCCCCTATCTATTTTTCTCTATTCTATAAATATGCTCGTCATGAGGAATTTATGCCTATTTTCGTATGCCAAATTATTTGCTTTTTCTGGCTTTTACAATTTTATTCATTTTCTTATTACGTTTTTTTATTTATTATTTCAAAAACTTTTCTATTTAATCTAAATGTTTTTCTTAAATTCAGATAAGATGTATATTTAGAGAATTTTTGCAGGAGCGCGTAGTGACCAAATATTTTTTACCAAAACACTTTCAATCGTTAACTTAATTCTTCTTTTATTTTTTTAGCCAGCTTTTCATTTATTCCCTTTATTTTCGTCAATTCTTCTATTTCCGCTTCTTTTATTTTCTTTACGCTACCAAATTTTCTAAGTAATTCTTTTTTCTTTACCTCTCCAATTCCGCTTATTTCGTCTAAAGCAGATTTCGTAGTTTGCTTCTCTCTTAATTTTTTATGATAACCAATGGCTGTATCATGTACTGCATCTTGGAACATAGTAATTGTATTAAATAACGTATTCGAAATAGCTAGTTCTTCCCTCTCTTTATTCATTAAAGCCCTTGTTGAGTGTGTATCATCTTTTACCATTCCAAAGATAGGTATATTTAAAATACTTGCATCAAATTCAGCATCTTTTGCTTTGTATTGCTCTTTTACTTCTTCTATTGCCTCTAACGCAGCCTTAATTTGAGTAATTCCTCCATCCACGAAAATTACATCTGGTAATCTTCCAAATCCTCCATTTGGATTATCTATAGAATGAATTAATCTTCTTGTAATTACTTCTTTCATACATCTTGGATCGTCTTGCCCAAATACTGTTTTTATTTTAAATCGTCTAGACAAATTCTTTTTTATAACGCCATCTTGCATAACACACATTCCAGCAACCATATTTGTTCCTGACAAATTCGAGATGTCATAGCACTCTATTTTTCTTGGTAGTTTATCTATTTTTAATACTTCTTTTAATTCTAATAGAATTGCATTTTTATCTTTTTCTTTATTTTCTAATGTTATCTTAGCATTGTTTTCTGCCATTTCTACTAGTCTTAATTTTTCCCCTTTTTGAGGTGTTTTTATTTCTACTTTTCTCCCTGCTACTTCAGTTAGCCAGTTCTGCAACAATTCTTTATCTTCAATTTCTTCCCTTATCATTATTTTATTAGGAATGATAGGTCTATCCAAATAATATTGTTTAATAAAACTAGATAAAATTTCTTTTGACTCTTCATCTACTAAATCATCTAAAAAATAATGCTCCCTTCCTATCATTTTGCTTTTTCTAACAAAAAATACTTCTATACATACTCTGGACATGCTTTTTGCAATTCCTATTACATCAATATCATTTTCTGAAATATTGGATACTTTTTGTTTTTCTGAAATCCTTTCTACTGCTACAATCTTATCCCTTAAATATGCTGCTTTTTCATACTGCATATTTTTAGATGCTTCTTCCATTTCTCTTGTTATTTGTTTTAATAGCTTGTCCGTCTTTCCTTCCAGAACATCTACTATCTCATCAATTTGTTTCCTGTATTCTTCTCTAGAAATATATCCCATGCATGGTGCAAAGCACTTTTTTATATGATAGTTTAAGCAGGGTCTATCTTTATATTTAAAACTTCTGCATTGTCTAATTTTAAATTTAGATTTAATAAATTCAACCATTTCTTTTGCAGCACCTGCATTTGCATATGGTCCAAAATACTTTGCTCCATCATTTAATATTCTCCTTGTGATGTAAACATCTGGATATTCTGCTTTAATATTTACTTTAATATATGGATATGTTTTATCATCTTTTAGTAGCACATTAAATTTAGGCATGTTTTTCTTAATTAGGTTGCATTCTAATATAAGAGCCTCTGCCTCATTATCGGTAACTATATATTCAAAATGGTCAATTAAAGCTACCATGTTTTGAATTCTCTTAGTTTTATTAGTTTTTCTAAAATATTGCCTTACTCTATTTTTTAAAGAAATAGCTTTACCTACATAAATAATTTTATCATTTTTATCATGCATTATATACACACCTGGTTTTGAAGGCAATTTTTTTAATTCTTCTTCTATGTTAAACATCTTTTTCTTCCTTGCTTAAAATTAAACTATAATAATTAGTTCTTTAAGTAAATTTTTTATTTTTTCAATATAATATCATTATACCACACTATGTTCCTTGTTTTCCATAGACTTAACTAACTTTTCTATGTTTTTTCTTCTATTATATTTCCTTATCTCTGCGATTTCTAAGTACCATAAGTAGGCAAGTATTATTACGATAGATATGTTTTGCAAATACAGTATTGCTATACTTGATATTGCTGTAAGAATTATTAATATTGTTTTAGATAAAATATAAGTAATTTTATATGCTTTTTTATTTCCACACACTAGTTTTAATGTTTCATTTACCACTCTTCCTCCATCCATTGGATAAATTGGAATTAAATTAAACATTGCTATTAATAAATTTGAATATACTATTAATTCATATATGTATAAATTCTGCAAATTAATATTAAATTTTGCGATCAAAACTGCAGTTGTAGCTATAATTAAATTTGTTATTGGCCCAGCTAGTGCAATAATTGCTTTTTTTATTGTATATGATTTTACATTTTTTATTTTGTATTCTTCATCACTTACTTTGAATTGTATTCTAAGTCCTACTGGTGTTAGCTTTATTTCTTCTGGCTCAAATTTTAGTATTAAACCTGCTATTAAATGACCTATCTCATGAATAATTGCAAATACTATTAGCACAATATAAATTTCTAATTGTGAAGTTAATAAGAACAAAAACAGAAACAGAAATATTTTTAAATCAAGTTTTATGCTCACTTTTCTCTCATTCCTTCCCATTATAATTATTTTCTCATCTAGTTCTATACGGTTTTATTTTAAAACTCTATAATAGATTCGGGATTAATTACTCTATTATCTCTTCTTATTTCAAAATGAAGATGAGGTCCTGTTGAATTTCCTGTTGACCCCACTTCTGCAATTTTATCCCCTTGTTTAACTTCTTGACCTTCTTTTACTAATAATTTACTACAATGAGCATATCTTGTTAGAACATCACCATTTGTTATATCTATGTGCTTGCCATATTCACCTTCTTCTGATGCTACTTCTACTGTGCCATCCATTGCTGCATAAATTGGTGTTCCTTCATTTGCACCAATATCTGTACCTTGATGGTTTGCAGATACAACCTCTGTTGCTTCTCTCGTCCCATATCTTGATGTTACAGTTCCTGTTACCGGCACAATAAAATTATAATTTGCTTTTATGTATTCAATATCTATTTCTGATTGTGATTTTTCTTTAGTATCTGCATTTTCTTCTATTATTTCATTTGTCTCTGCTCCTCCTATTCCTCCAACTACATTAATATCTATTATATTTGTTGCTTCGTTGTTTTCTCCACTATTATTTACAACATTTTCATCTGTTCCATTTACTGCATTGCTTTCCATTGTATTTGCTTCATTATTTTCAACTGCAGTATTTGTCCCATCCTGTGTTGTTTCGTCATTCCCAAAAAATCCTAAAAAACCAAGATTATCTTTGTTATTCTCAATAAAAGAACCCACTCCGCTTTGTAGATTTCCCCAGTTAATATCATATGATAATAGCTCCTTAGTTTTATTTATTACATCTTCTGAAAATATATAATTGGTATTTTTTATAAGGTAAAAAATAATATATATAACAGCACAAATAGCAAGTTGCATAAGCATTTTCTTAAATAAAGATAATTTTTTTTTCTCGTTTCTATTCACATTGCTACTTGACACCCTTACACCGATTTTGTGCTTTTCTTCTATAATAAATTTCTTCTGCTCTTCTCATTCTTTCTTCTTGACTTATTGTTCTTTCCAAATGAAACCTCCTAAATTGTTTTTTTCTAAACTTTAAATATAAATTGCACTTAATTATTAGAGATGACCGCAATTATGACACTTTCCTATACAACAAAAAACACCTCTTAACATTAACTGTTTAATGTATATGTTAACAAGGTGTTTTTTATTCCTATTAAATTAAACTAAATACAGCTCCTAATATAGTAGTGAAAAGCAAAAGAAAATTTAGTTTTATAGAATTTTTATATTTTTTTTCTAATTTCTTCATATTATTTTTCCATTTTGGTGTTTTCTTTTCTAATTCCTCTGTATATGATTTTAGTAGCATTTCTGCTTCTTTTATAATATATTCTTTATTATTTTTTACTTCTTTACTTTTTTTGTTATCCTCTTTATTTTCTATCATTTGGTATTTATGTATTTTCTTATTTTCTTTTAAAACAACAAATGCTTCTTCTATTAAATTAGATGGTAAATCTTTTAAAACTATCATGTTTTTCATATTACTCATTTTAATTCACATTCCTTTCGATAGGAATAGATTAATTTTCTTAAAAACAATATATGTTAAATTAATTAAAGTTTATTGTTTGCAAATAACTCTTAATCTTTCCAAATAATTTTATCTTATCTAGATTTTTACCATCTTTTTTCTATCTTATACATAAATATTTGATTTTTTTAAAACATTTTTAATTCCATTAGATACAATCTCTGCCATTTTTTCTGTTTCTTTTAAACTTACTTTTTTTAGTTCTCTTAAATTTCTATCTTTTTCCGAATATGCTCTTCCAACCACACATTTTATATTTACATTAGAATAAAAGCATATACTTTTTTGTAATGCTTTTCCTATTTTTATATAGCCTTCACTTAAAACTATATCTCCTTTATTATTAGTAGCACTTAAAGCTGCATCTATTGTAACTATATAAGGATTTGTAAAATTATGATATATTTTTTCTATTGTTTCTTTTGCATTAATAAAATTTAAGGTACTTTCCAAAGTTCCATATATTTGTAAATATTTATTCTCTATGTTTTTTAAATTATTTCCTACTATCGGTCCTAAGGAATCTCCAACTATTTTATTTGTACCAACACATAAAAATACTAAATTAGAGTAGCTTTCTTTAAAAGATAACTTACTCATTTTTTTCTCAAACTCTTCTACAAATTTCCAATAATTCTCACACAAATACGTCTCATCCTTCCAAATCATTATATTGCATTCTATTCTTTATCTCTTGCAATTATGATGCTTATATCTCTATCTTTGCTATATTTCCTAATTATATCTTCAGAAAAACCTGCAAGTTCATTTGTAAGAATGATTGTATTATAATTTTTATTTATTAATTCTTGTATTTTTGTATCAGTTATTTCTGGATCTTCTAACTTAAAAACGTCAAATCCTAATCTTTCTGGTACTTTAAAACTCTTATCATCTTTATCATACTTTAGCCAAGAAATCTTCATTTTAATCACCATTTTTAGTCTTTGACATTTTAAAAAAATTATTCAATTATTATTACAATGTTACCGGATAATACTTTATTCTTCTTGTTCTTCCATTTTACTAATTTCTTCTTTTAATTCATCATCAGAAACATACTCCAATGCTCTTTTATCATTTTTTACAGCTGCTAAAGCAATTTCTTTGTTTGTCCTTAGTCTTTTGCTTGCATATTTAAATATGAGTCCCTTGTTACTTACTGCTGTAAGTACTAATTCAAAATCATCTCTTAGATTTTCTGATGCATAATATAATTCTTGCCCATCAATTTTTACAGCTTCTAACATAGTGTCTCTATCATCTGCTAATCTTTGACTTACATAACAAGCTGTCCATCCAACTTTTTTTATAGATGCTAAAACAACATCCTTATCATCTTTTAAATTACTACTTGCAAATTCTAATGCATTTCCATCTTGATTTATTGCTGCCATTACTACTTCTTTATCATTTTTTAATCTGTCTGAAGCATAGTCTAGTAAACTGCCTTGTTTACTAACCATTTCTAATACATAATCTTTATCGTCATTTTTTTCTTTGTCGAATTCCACTTCTACTTCATCCCTTCCTTGTAAATTTTGCTTAAAAAATTACAAATCATGGCATTATATTTTTTTAATATATTATCTTTCTTTGCAATTACTCGTAACAAATATATTTTATTGATTTTTCTAATTCAGCTTGAAAGTTTTATTAATTATATTATTTATTTTCGTTTCATTTTTTTTAATTCGTCTTTTACTTCTTTACTTACTCTATTTGATTCAATCATTTTTTGCAAAGATTTATTATATGTAAAATCATCTAATTTATTATTTTTTAAAAACTCTCTTGTTTTTTCTTCATTTTTTACAAAAGCTACTGATATTCCCCAAGCAATCCCCATTTGTACATAATATTTATCTGAAATTATATTATTATATATTTCTAATACTTTATCTATGTATTCTTCCGTTAAATAATAATCCATTAGCATAATACATACAAACCTTAATTCAAATTCTCTTTTTGAGTTTATATACTTTTGCAAATATTCAAACATTTCATCTAAGTTTTTATTTGTAAATTTGTATGTAGATGCAGAGCAATCGCAAATTGCCCAATTGTCTATCATAGGAACAAATTTATCTAAATACTTTAGTCTTTCTACAAACTTTGCTTTCATATATCCTATTACTAAACCATATACCATTTTTTCTTCATAAGAATTACAGTTATATTCTTCTAGAAATTGAATAGGATTATCTTTAGCAATATTTTTAGCCAACTCTCTTAATTGTGGTAATCTAACTCCTATGATATCATTTATATTAGGACATAACCCACTATTAAATTTTTTATATTCTTCATCAGCTAATTCGTATAGTTTATCCTTTAAATTAATCATTTTCTTCTCCTACAATTGGTAAGTTTGTCCCTTCTAATATTTCAAATTCTGGTTTTGCTATAAAAATTCTATCTTCTCTTAGATTAATTTCTCTTCCTTCTGATGTATTAATACATTCTATAATATCAGAGCATACCGCACTTGCTGTTGGAAATTTTCCAGCCCCTTTGCCATAGAAAATAACATTTCCCACCATATCTCCTTTTACTAGTATTGCATTATACACATCATTTACATTTGCTAGTGGATTGTCCTTTTTTATAGCACATGGAGACACCATAATTTCTATATTTCCTGAATCACTTTTTCTTGAATAACCTATTAATTTTACAACATAACCTTTCTCTTCAGCTTTCTTTACATCTTTTAAAGTAAGATTTTCAATTCCCTTGACTTCTATATTATCTGGGCTTATATCTTCTTCATATGCTAAAGCAGATAAAATACAAATTTTCCTGCATGTATCATAACCTTTTATGTCTGCATCAGGATTACTTTCTGCATATCCTAATTCTTGTGCTTGCTTTAGTGCAGTTTCAAAACTAATATTTTCAGTTATCATTTTTGTTAAAATATAGTTTGTGGTTCCGTTCATAATACCTATAATTTCTTTTATATTATTTGCTTCTAGGCATTGTAGTAATGGATGGATAATAGGAATTCCACCTCCAACAGATGCCTCGAACAAATACTTAACTTTATTTTCTTTTGCTATTTTTAAAAGTTCAGCTCCCTTTGTTGCTACTAGTTCTTTATTAGAAGTAACTACACTTATTCCAGATAATAGCAATCTTTTTGTATAATCATATGCTACTGTAGCTCCACCAATTACTTCTGCTACAATGCTAATTTCATTATCTCTTATAATTTTTTCAAAATCTTTTATTATTTTATCTTGATACTTATCTCCATTAAAATCTTTTATATCTAATATATATTTAACATTTATTTCCTTTCCTGCATTTTTCTTAATTGTTTCTTTATTTTTTTCTAATAATTCTACAACTCCTGACCCTACTGTTCCATATCCTAATACTGCAATATTTACCATATCTAATATCATTCCCTTCATATATATTTTTTTGATAATATTAAATATATCATATTATTGTTTTTCTTTCAATATATTGTTTGTAACTTGACTTTTTCCAATTAATATAATATGATATTAGACGAATTAAATAAGAATATAAGGAGGTAATATTATGGAATTAAAAGGATCAAAAACAGAAGCAAATTTAAGAGCTGCTTTTTCTGGAGAATCTGAAGCTAGAAATAAATATACATATTTTGCAAGTGTTGCAAAAAAAGAAGGATATGAACAAATAGCAGCAATTTTCCTAGAAACAGCCGAAAATGAAAAAGAACATGCTAAATTACATTTTAAATATCTAGAAGGAATTGGAGATACAAAATCTAACTTAGCAGACGCGGCAGCTGGAGAAAATTATGAATGGTCAGATATGTATCCAAAATTTGCTAAAGAAGCTGAAGAAGAAGGATTTTTAGAGATTGCTGCTACTTTTAGAGGAATTGCAGAAGTAGAAAAACATCATGAAGAAAGATATAAAAAATTATTAGAAAATGTTGAAAACGGAGAAGTTTTCAAAAAAGGAAGCATTGTTGTTTGGAAATGTAGAAATTGTGGACATATACATGTTGGATTGGAAGCTCCTACAATATGCCCAGTTTGTAAACATGCACAAAGCTATTTTGAAGTAAACGCAGAAAATTATTAATATTGATAATCTTACAAAAAGAGTTTACAATCATGATTAAAACTAATTATGATTGTAAACTCTTTTTATTGTATAGGAAAAGTCGACTTTTTCTTTGACATATCAGTATTTTAAATAATATTCTTATTAACACAGTTTTTTTCAAACTTAGTACAAAATACTGAAATTATTTTTTCTCTTGAAAATTCTCGATTAAATTCTAATTTTAATGATGTTGCTATCTCTTGTAAATCTAATGGAAAATTTACACCATTTACATTAATCCCTATTCCTATTAGCAGATATTTTATACTCTCCCCCGATGTTACAATTTGAGTTAAAATTCCTCCCATTTTTTTCTCATTATATATTATATCATTTGGCTTTTTTATTTCTAGTTTATATCCATAGATTTCCCAAATTGTGTCTACTATACATTTTGCAATATCTAATGTAAGTTCTTCTAGTTCCTTAACTTTACATTTAGGATAAATTACTAATGAAAATGAGATGTTTTTTCCTTTTTCTGAGTACCATTTTCTATCATGTGTACCTATTCCATTGGTTTGGTAATCAGCAATAACTATTGTACCATTTTCCACCCTTTCCTCTGCTAATCTTTTAATTTCTTTTTGTGTTGATTCAATTTCTTCAAAAAAAATAATTTTTTTCCCAATTATATTTGCACTCAAAAAATATTTTATTTTTTCTTGCATTTAAATATCTCCCTTATTTTCAAATTTTGTAACTTTTTGCTTGAAATTATATCATTTTTCAGTTTTTTTGTCCATTAATACATATTATTTTGTTTATTTGTACATACTAATACCATGTATTGAGCATGTATATGTTTACTTACTAGTTTCTGTAATTTATTTCGTATACATGCTATATTCATTTCAGATTTAGGAAGAGGTGAAATAAATGGCATTAGATTAT
>CALXVO010000010.1 GCA_944392065.1 uncultured Clostridia bacterium
ACAGACATAAATTTTTAAAACTAATTATAGTATTACCTATAATTAGTTTTTTATACCACTTTAAGTGAGAAATTGGGGTCTGTCCCCAATTTCTCATTTTCGCTTCAAAGATGCAAGTATTTCCATTTCTTTATTATTTCTTTGAATTCTTAATGTAACTGTATCTCCTGGCTTTTTTGTATAAATATAACATCTTAAATCACACATTCTTTCTAATTTATTTCCATCTATCGTTAGTATTATATCTCCTTGCTTTAATCCTGCCTCTGATGCAGCTGAATTTATATTTACTCTTGCTATATAAATTCCTTCACTAAACTTTAAATTTTCATTTATATAACCCAATACATTTTTATCGAATGCAAAAACTCCTAAGCTTGCTTCATCAAATTTTTCGTTTGTGTTAAAACTATCAATTACTGCTTTTACCGAATTTATCGGGATTGCAAAGCTTATTCCTTCTGCGGAAGTTATTTTTACCCCATTAATTCCAATTACCTGTCCATTACTATTTACTAGAGGTCCTCCACTGTTTCCGGGATTAATTGTTGCATCTGTTTGAATTAAATCTTCCATGTAACTTTCTTCTCCTTCTTCTTCAAACTTAATTGTTCTATTTACTGCACTTATAATTCCCGAAGTTACTGTTCTTTGAAATTCATACCCTATTGGATTTCCTATTGCATATACTGTTTCTCCCACTCTAATATCGTCTGAGTCTCCTAAGGTAGCTGTTTGTAAGTTTTTTTGATTGATTTTTACAATAGCCATATCAATATCAGTATTGGACCAAACCACACTTCCATCATAAGTTTTTCCGTCTACTAAAGTAACATAGCATTTGCTATATTTTTCTCCACTTACATGAGCATTTGTAAGTATATATCCATTTTCTCCCACAATTAACCCTGTCCCTAAACCCAAACTTGCAATATTTTCATCGGAAAATATGCTACTGCCTGAATTTTTTACTTTAGATATTCCAACTACACTGTCATTTACTTCTGCTATCATTTCTGTTACAGTTTTATTATTTTTTTCTACTTCTTCTATAGTTTGCATCGTTCTTTCCACTGTTACATTTTTTCCACTTAAATTACTCTCTGTAACTTGTGTTTTTTCATACAATATGTAGGATAAAATTAGAATTAAGAAAACGAATAGAAATATTACTACTTTCTTTAAATCTCTTTTTAGTTTTTTCTTTCTATCTTGTTTATAGTAATCATTCATTTATTTTCCTCCAACCAAAATATACTTATTTATATTTTGACCAAATAGAAATAATTTAAACGAAAATTTTGATTTAGTTTTAATGAAACGATGAGGGTGTCCTGAAATAGACCCCTCACTATTTGTTAATATTAATACGTCTGTCCCTATTTTAGAAAAAAGTATACAAATACGCCTGTCCCTAAATTATACATTTATTTTCTTCATTTCAGCAAATCTCTTTACTTTTTGTGTTGTTGTTTTTTCTAATGGTTCATCTGTTAAAATTATTTCTTTTATGTGTTTGAATGTTGGTAAATCCTTGTTTATATTTTTAATATCTTCCCATACTAATTTTTCATATTCTTTTTGTGATTTTTTACCAAAATGTTCTTCTAAATTTTCTTTATTATACACGATTTTTGCACAAAGTAAAGTATCCGTTTTACTTTTATTTCTAGCATACACCATATTTTCTTCTACATATGGAAGTTTATTTATTAAGAATTCTATCTCTTGTGGATATATATTTTTTCCATTTCTCAAAACTATAATATCGCTTTGTCTGCCTGTTATGTATACAAATCCATCTTCATCAATATATCCATAATCTCCTGTATGAAGCCAGCCATTTTCCAAAGCTTTTTTTGTTTCTTCTTCATTCTCATAATAACCAAGCATTATGTTTGGCCCTTTGCCTAAGATTTCACCTATTCCATCTTTATCTGGATTATTGATTTTTATTTGTACATTTTTTAGCGGAAATCCAATAGATCCTGCTCTTTTTCTTCCTGATGATTCCGCAGTTAATACTGGCGAACTTTCAGTTAAGCCATATCCCTGAATTAGGTCTATCCCTAAATCGTTATACCATTCAATGGTAGCTTTGTCCATTGGTGCAGCACCATAAAGTACCACTCTTAGGTATTCATCAAATTGATTCAATACTGGTTTAAATAGTTTTTTCCTTACATCTATTTTACATTTTAAAAGTCCATGAGAAAGTTTCGTCATCGCATTAATTAATCCTTTTTTACCACTATCTGCAATTGCTTTTTGAATTTTTTTAGCCATTGTTTCAAGTACGAGCGGTACTGCTACAAATATGGTTACTTTAAATTCTTTTAAATTATCTGCAATATATCTTAATCCTTCACAAAATGCAATGGTTGCTCCACAGTAAGTTCCATATAAAATTGTTATACTGCATTCAAATGTATGATGTATAGGTAGAAATGATAGTAATGTATCTGATGGATACATCATAAAGTTATATTGATATGCTGAAATGTTTTTGCAAATATTTTCTTGTGATAACATAACTGCTTTAGGCTCATTGGTTGTTCCAGAAGTAAATAGCATAATGTACATCTCGTTTTCTTTTAATTTTACGTCATCATATTTTGCTTTACCAGATTTTATTATATTTTCTCCATCTTCAAGCATTTTTTCAAATTTTAGAACTCCATCTTTTTCTACATTGTCCATACATATTCTATATTTAATGTTACACCCACTAGCAATTGCTTCATCAACTGCATTTTGATATTTTTCATCATAGACAATGACATCTACTTCACTTCTTTTTAATAATTTTTCTATTTCTTTATCTGTTAAGGCTTTATCCAATGGTACAATTATTTTTCCTGCCGTGGTAACCCCCAAATAGGTAATAACCCACTCATATCTGTTATTTCCAATAATAGCCACTCTTTTAACATCTGAATCTAATACTTTTTCTGCTACTTTTTTAATATCTTCTACAAATTGTTTGTATGTAATCTCTTGTATTTCCTTGTTTTTCTTATACTTAAAAACAACATTATCATCTTTAAAACTCTCGTACCTTTTTACTATCTCCCTAAAATTAGATACTTCTTCATAATACTTTTTTTCAGATTTTTTTCCCATTAAATTCCCTCCTATCTTTTCTATTACTAATTTACCAACATTCTATATCAAAATCTTTAACTTTTCAACTTTAATTTATGATTTCACCTGATTTCTTGTTACTATTATGTATATACGAGATAGATTATCTATTTTTTCTTTTTATTGGAAACTCAAGGTGGGGATCGACAAGTTACAGTCCGTAAAAAAATGTTACTGCTCAGTGTAGAATTTAATTTTACATACTACTAAGACGTGTACTACAAATTTACACTGAGCAGTAACAAAAAAATAGCTAATATTGGAAGAATTTTCAAGATTTTTGTTGATTTTTGCCGTTTTTAAGTATATAATTTTTATATAATATGTTAGGGGGATTATATGAAAGAGCAATATGGTTTAACAATTCCACAAAATAATATATGGTTAGTGGAAAATTTTTATGATGACAAATCTATAAATATTTTAGCTGGTTCACTTACAATAAAACATGGATTTAACGTTGATATCGCTAAAAAAACCATTAATAAGTTTTTTGAACTTAATGATGCAACAAGATTAAAGTTTGTAAAAAATGGCGGTAATTTATATCAATATGTTGAAGATTATAAACCTTTTGATGTTATGGTTAGGGATATTTCACAACTTACGGATGATGAGATTATGGATTTAAAAAAAGAAATAATTTCTGAACCTCTTGATATATCAAAAAATCCTTTTAATTTTATAATACTTGATAGAAAAGATGGATGTGGTGAATTATTTTTAAAATGTCACCATTTGGTTTCAGACGCCTGGTCTGTCTCAAAAATGGGCACTGCACTCGCTAATATTTATGAAAAATTGTTAAGTAATGATAATAATTTCGAAATGTCGCCTAGTTATATTGACTTTATTGAGGACGAACAAAATTATATTGATAGTGATAAATATTTTAAAGATGAACAATTTTGGAAAGACTATTTAAGCGATTTTATGGAACCGGTTTATTTAAAATCAAAAGAAAATTTATCTACTAAAGCTAACAGATATCACCAAGTGCTTGATACTTCATTAACTAAAAAGATAAATGAATTTTGTAAAGAAAATCATTTATCTTTATATTCCGTTTTTTTATCGGCAATTTATATATATGTTCATAGAATAACAGAAAGTAACGATATTATTATCGGTACTCCTGTTCTTAATCGCTCTAATTTTATTCAAAAACAAATTCAAGGTATGTTTGTTGCAACTGTTCCAGTTAGATTAAAGTTTGATAATGATACTAACTTTATAGACTTTTGTAAATCTACTGCTCTAAATAGTATGCAAATTTTTAAACACCAAAGATTTCCATATAGTAAAATAATGAAAGATTCTTCTAAAATCAATAATAATGAGAATCTATTTAATATAGCTTTTTCTTATCAAAATGCAAGAGCTCAAATAGATTTAAGCAAATATAATATAGATTGGTTTTTTAGTGGAAAAATACAAGAAGAAATTGAATTTCACTTGTTAGATCTAAATGATAGTGGTAATTTAGAATTTAATATTGATTATTTAGTTGATGTATTTGACGAACAAGAAATCAAGTTAATATACCAGAGACTGTTAACTATTATTAATGATGGAATTGAAAATAATTCGACTATTTCTCAAGTAAAAATAATGACTGATGATGAATATAATTTGATAACAAAAACTTTTAATAATACTATCGTTCCTTATGAATCTGACAAAACAATTGTTGAAATTTTTGATTCCGTCGTAAAAAGTACTTCTGATTCTACAGCATTGATTTTTGACAATCAATCTATGACATATAAAGAATTAGATGAAAAATCCAATAAAGTAGCCAACTATTTAATTGATATTGGTATTTCTTTAGGGGATAGAGTTGGTGTTTATATAGATAAATCTTTTGAACTTATCATTGCGATATTAGGAATATTAAAGTGTGGAGCTTGCTATGTCCCATTAGATGATAATTATAGTAATGAAAGAAAAGAATATATTCTAAATGAATCAAATGTTAAAATTTGTATATGTGATGATAAATCTAAAATTAATTGTAAAGCTGTTAATATTAATAATATAAATAGTGACAGTACTCCTGTCATTTTAACTTCAATTACTAGTACAGCTCCTGTTTGTATTTTATATACTTCTGGAACAACTGGTAAGCCAAAAGGAGTAGAAATAATAAACAGAAATATCATAAAACTTGTCAGAAACATTACATATATGGATTTCCCTCAGGAAGCTAGGATCTTGCAAGTAGCATCTACAGTATTTGATTTATCTATATTTGAGTTTTGGGCTTCCCTATTAAATGGCAAAGCTTTATGTTTAATCACTAAAGATAATTTACTTAATTTTAAATATCTAAAGTCTTACATAGATAGTAATAATATAAATATTATGTGCGTTACGTCTGTACTCTTTAATCAAATAGTATCTAATCATATCGATGTTTTTGAAAACATTAAACAGATACTAACTGGTGGAGATAAAATTTCAGTTGAGCATGTTAGACTTTTAAAAAATTCATATCCAAATATAAAAGTATATAATTCCTACGGGCCAACTGAATGTACTTCGTTTTGTACAATGCATGAAATAAAAGATTTAGATAATAAATTTATACCAATAGGAAAACCTATTTCAAATTCTTCTTGCTATGTATTAAACTCTAACAATAATATAGTCCCTCTTTTTTGTGTTGGTGAACTAGCTATTGGTGGCGATGGAGTTTCTAATGGATATATTAATGATTCTGAAAGAACTAACAAGAATTTTATTCTTAATAGTTTTACTAATGAATTTATTGGTAAAACTATATATAAAACTGGCGATTTAGTTAGTCTACATCCAGATGGAAATATCGAATTTATTGGTAGAGTTGATAATCAGATTAAAATTCGTGGTTATAGAATAGAATTAGATGAAATTAAAAGTGCAGTTTTAAAATTTCCTGATATTGAAAATTGTGCTGTTATTGTTAAAGAAGATTCATTTAATAAAAGTAACAAGCATCTATTACTCTATTTTGTGGCCAAGAATAAAGTAGATATTTCTTTGTTGAAGAAATATTTAAATAAAGAGTTGCAATCTTATATGATTCCTTCAGGGATTATGCAACTTGATAAATTGCCTATGAATTCAAACTATAAAGTCGATACTTCTAAATTACCAGATATAGCTTTAAGCAATAGGACTATACTAAAACCAAATACACAGATTGAAAATGATATTTATAACTTTATCAAAAAATTATTAAAAATTGATAATTTTAGTATTGACGATAATCTCTTCTCAATCGGTTTAGATTCATTGTTTGCAATAGAATTATCAAATTATATAAGTGAAAAATATAATGTAAACATTTATACAAAGAATATATTAGAAAATAATACAATTCTAAATTTGGAAGAATATATTAATAATTATGAAAGTGTTGACGAAATAGCAGCTACAACAATAGATTACATCACATCTGGTGAAAAAAGTATTTATTTAGAATGGCTTAAAAACCCTTCTAATACCTTATATAATGCTCCATTTGAGTTAAAACTTCAAAAGGAAATAGATATAGATCATTTAAAAAAATGTATTTTACAGACTATTCATAATAATAAAAACATGTGTGCCGAATTTTCTTTAGAAAATAATGTTATAAAAAAGGATTATAATTTAGAGCAAGAGTATAATATTCCTGTAAAAATCGTTACATATGAAGATTATTTACAAATAAAAAGAGATTTTGTAAAACCATTTAATCTTAATCATTCTCCTCTTTTTAAAATTGGAATATATGTGACTCCAGATAATATTTACTTGTTATTTGATATTCATCATATAATATTTGATGGCTCTTCTTTTATAATTTTTATGAAAGAACTTTCAGATAGATATAATAACATTATTGTTAAAGAAAAAAATATATGCTTCAAAGAAAACAGTACTTCTGATAAATTTTATGATGATGCAAAAAAATTTTATTTAGATGAATTTGCCGGTGATTTACCTATTAATGAATTACCGTATGACAAACCAAGAGCAAAGGAAAGGACTTTTAATGGAGAATCTATAAGTACTACAATAAATAGTACCTTATCAGAAAGTATAAATAGCTTTTTAAAATTACACTCCATTACTTTAAATACATTTTTCCAATCGGTTTTTTCTATTTTATTATCTAAATACACATTCAGTGAGGATTTAATATATGGAATTGCATATTCCGGAAGAGATAATAAAGCAGTAGAAAATGAAATAGGAATGTTTGTAAAAACTATTCCTTATAGAGTTAATATTGATTGGGATGATAATATATTGGACTTTATCAATTCTATGCAAAAGAGAACTATAGATTACATTTATTATAGTGATTATAGCTATGAAAGTTTGCTTAAAGATTTGAATTTTAACAGAGTAAGTAATAGAAACCCTTTATTTGATGTTATGTTCGTATGTCAAAGTCTGCATATATCTGAATTCAATTTTGGAAATACTATTGCAACTTTCTCGGCTATACAAAGAAATACATCTAAATTTGACTTTACACTTGAAGTAATTCCTAACAGTAAAACCATAGATGTGAATTTAGAGTTTAATGTTGATTTATTTAAAATTGATAGTATGCGCAATTTATTAAATCATTTTATTTCAATTGCAAATGAAATATTAATAAAATCAAATTTAAAATTAAAAGATATTGATATGATTTTGCCAGAAGAAAAAGCTCTAATTATGGGCAAATTTAATGACAACAAAACAATTTATCCGAAAAAAACTGTTTGTGAATTATTTGAAGAACAAGTTATTAAACATCCAGATAAAAAGGCTGTTGTTTTTGGAAATAATTATTTAACATATTCAGAATTAAATGAAAAAGCAAACAAAATTGCAAGATTTTTGATAAGTAAGGGATTAAAGCAAAAGCAAGTAGTTGCTATTATGATTGATAAATCACTTGAATATATGCCTGCAGCAATAGCTATATTAAAGTGTGGTGCAACATATACTCCAATCATCAATGATTTGCCTGATGAAAGAGCAAAATATATGATAGAAAATGCTAATTCGGCTTTTGTACTAACAACAAAACAATTTTTTAGAAATATTACTGATACACCTACAATATTTATAGATGATGAGGAAAATTATAATTCACTAGATTCAAGTAATTTGAATTTAAATTATAATATAAATGATTTACTACATATTATATATACCTCTGGCTCTACAGGTTTACCAAAAGGAAATATGATAAAAAATAGGGGCATGGTAAGACTTTTACTTGATACAAATTATGTAAATTACTCTGATGAAGATATTATGGTTACATCTGCTTCTTTAACATTTGATATTTCTGGCTTTGAATTATGGGGTGCGATGTTATATGGCATGACTTTACATATTTTAACTAAAGAGCAAATTATGGATATAAAATATTATTCTAATTATTTATTAGAAAATCATATAACTACTACATTTTTAGCTACACCTATCTTTCATCTCATGGTGGAAGAAGATGTCAATATGTTTAAAAACATGAAATCTATCTATGTTGGTGGTGAAACTTTACTTCCAAAATATACAAACATGTTATTCTCTGCTAATCCAAATGTTAAAGTATATAATGCGTATGGTCCTGCAGAAATTACAGTAATATGTTGTGCTATGTTAATAAATAGAATGTATGAAAGTTATGAAGACATCCCTCTTGGAAAAATTGTTAGTAATAATACTGTTTATGTTTTAGATAAATGCCAAAAATTATGTCCAGTAAATATACCTGGTGAATTATATGTATTTGGAGATGGTCTTGGCTTAGGATATGTTAATAGAGATGATTTAACTAAAGAGAAGTTTACTTATGTTAGTGGCTTTGATGGATTATCTTATAGAAGTGGAGATTTAACTAAATGGAATAAAGATGGTGAAATACGCTTCATTGGCAGAATTGACACTCAAGTAAAAATAAGAGGACAAAGAATTGAACTTTCTGAAATACAAGGCAAAATATTAGAAATACCTGATATAAAAGAGGCAATAGCTATTGTTACAGAATTTAATAATAACAAATATATTATTGCTTATTATACAGCCAATGATGATACTTCTCCTGAAGATATTAATCAATATTTAAATAAATACTTGCCAGATTATATGATTCCTTACAGAATTGTGCATTTAGATAATATGCCTTATACTCATAATGGAAAAATAGATAGAAGAAAATTGCCTAAAATAGAATTTACTGAAAAACACTCTGATTCTGAAGAATTAAATCATGAAGAAGAATTAATAATAAATTCATTTAAAAACGTTCTTCATATTAATAATATTTATTTAGATTCTAATTTCTTCGAAATCGGTGGAGATTCTCTATCAGCTGCAAGATTAGTTGCCGATTTGCAAAGTAATAACGTATACGTTTCTTATGGAGATATTTTTAAATATCCAACACCTAGAGAAATATATAACCATGTATACTTGAACCATATTAATAATGTAATGTCCGGAAGAATGGTAAATGATATTGATTTTGCTCGTATAGATAAATTATTACAAGATAGATGTTATCATAATGAAAACATTGATTTGTATGACCATATCGGAAACGTATTATTAACTGGCGTAACAGGATTCTTAGGAGTACATACTTTAAAAGAATTAGTATATAATCCTAAAGTGGACAAAATATATTGCTTGGTAAGAAAGAAAAATGAACTTGCTTCTGATGTAAGATTTAAAAAACAGCTAAATTTCTTTTTTGATAATGAAATTGTAGAACAAATTATGAAGAAAACTTATGTGGTTAATGGCGATATTACTGATGAAGCTCTTTTTGCTGAAAATTTTGATGATAAAATAGATGTTGTAATTAATTCTGCTGCTAGGGTTAAACATTATGGAGATTATAACAAATTTTATGATGTAAATGTCCTAGGCGTAAAAAATATAATATCATACTGTTTAAAAAATAATGTTAAGTTAATTCATATTTCTACACTTAGCGTATCAGGTAATATAATCGAGTCTGGTCAAACCATGCAACAAAGCGTTAAGGATGAATTTTTTGATGAGAGTAAACTTTATATTGAGCAAAATATTGATAATGTATATGTTAATACAAAGTTTGCAGCAGAAGTTGAAATACTAAATTCTATTATTGATAATAATTTAGATGCTAAAATAATTAGACTTGGAAATTTGACAGGAAGATTATCTGATGGTAAATTTCAGCCTAATGTAGAAGATAATGCTTTTTCTAATAGAATAAAATCATTGATATCAATTAAAGCAATGCCTGCTAAAATGTATGAGAAATATATTGAAATGACTCCAATAGATGTTGTTTCAAATGCAATAAATAAAATAATGGAAATTTCAAATAGTAATATTGTTTATCATTTATTTAATCATAATCATATTCCTATGAAAGATTTCTTAAATATTTTAAGTTCTTTTGGAGTACAGGTAGAGATATTATCTCAAGATGAGTTTAAAGCACTATTACATGAATATATGAAAGATGAAGATAAAATTAAACTTATTGAAGGAATAATTCCAGATATTGCAGAAGACGGTTCTTTAGACTATAATGATAATATAGTTACAAAATCAGATATTTCAATAAAAATATTGGATAAAGTTAATTTTACCTGGCCTATACTTGGCAGAGAATATATTTTAAAGTATCTACTATATTTACAAAAAATTAATTTTATCGATTTACCCAAATAATAATAAATTTGGCTATTCGCAAAGGAGGAAATAGTAAATGGATAAATATGTTAATTTGTTATTATTTATAACATTGATAGCAACATTATCATTAGCATTTTTTACTACAAGGAAAAAAGGTAATTCATTGTATGGTTTGTTTAGAATATTATTCTTATTACTATCTTTACATGTTTTTGCTTTAATACTATTGTTCTATTTGAAAGATTATGGGGTTTTTGAAGAAAATTTGCTATATATTGATGGTTTGAGTTATATATCAACATGTAATTTGCCTATAGTACTATATTTTATTGCTTTAAAATATGAAAACAAAGATGTAAATTTAAAGAAATATTGGTATTTATTTATTATTCCTACTCTTACCATAATAGTCATTTATACCAATAATTTTCATAATTTATTTTGCAAAAATTATTCGATCAATGTTTCAGATGTAGAACTAGGGCCATACTTTTATATACATATGATATATACTTATACATTGTTAGCTATAGGTTTTATTAAAATTATTATAACTTCCATTAAAAAGGCTGGTTTTTTATCTTTTGGCACAATACTTATCATATTGGGAGCATCTGCTCCCTTAATAACTAATTTACTCGCATCTTTACAGATTATGTCAATGGATACATATGTTACACCTATAATGTTTCTAATAACAGCAATTTGTTTTTATATATCTATATTTAAGCTAAATTCATTCGATGCTGTCCCAATTGCTTTAAAGAATGTAGTAAATATAATGACAGATGCATTTATAGTTGTGGAAAAAGATGGGAAAATATCATATGCGAATAAAAGTTTTTCAGAGTTTTTAACACCATTAACTAAAATTAAAGTTAATGATAATTTGTTTAATGACTTTAATATTAAAAATAATGTCCATTATCAAAGGTTAATCAAGGCCATAGAAATTTCTGAGAGAAAAAATATTCTAGTAAAAAGGAATTGGAAAATTGACACTTCTAAAAGCAAAAAATTTTTTGAAATAGATATTCAACCAATAAATTCCTCAGGTAAAAATGACTTAGTAATAGGTTTTTTAATTGTCTTTAAGGATATAACTCAACATATTATGGACATAGAAACAATCCAGTCAAATCAAAGCTTACTTATGGAAAGAGAACGTTTAGCTTCACTTGGACAATTAATTGGTGGAATTGCTCACAACTTAAAAACACCTATCATGTCCATTTCTGGAGCTTCTGAAGGATTAAATGATTTAATAAAAGAATATGATGAATCCATAGGAGATCCTGAAGTAACAAATGAAGACCATCATGCTATTGCAAAAGACATGTCTGAATGGGTTGCTAAGATTAAGTCTTATTCGGAATATATGTCTGATGTTATTACTGCTGTTAAAGGCCAAGCTGTAACATTGTCAGAAAATGATGCAACTTCTTTCGATATTGATGAACTTGTAAAAAGAGTAAACATTTTAATGAAACATGAACTTAAAAATGCTTTAATAACTTTAAATGTTAAAATTAATACAGATAAAAATACTACTCTTAACGGCGATATTACAAGTTTGGTACAAGTTATAAATAATATGATTTCAAATAGTATACAAGCATATAATGGTGAACCAAATAAAACAATTGATTTAGTTGTTGATAAGCAGAATAATAATATAGTAATATCAATTCAAGATTATGGCTCTGGATTACCAAAATCCGTTCAGGATAAATTGTTTAAAGAAATGATAACAACAAAAGGAAAAAATGGAACTGGACTTGGATTATTTATGTCTTATTCTACTATAAGGGCACATTTTAATGGTGATATTACTTTTGAAACTGAAGAAAATAGAGGAACTACATTTCATATTATAATTCCTATTTAGTAATTAATATTTTAGAAAAAAGAAAAGCTTTTTGCATCACATATGCGGAAAAGCTTTTCTTTTTTAGTATTAGCGAGAAAATTTGCACTTGTCATGTTTTATTTTATTATACATTTAAATTTTTTTGATAATCCTTTTAGCCAAAGTTAAATTTAACCATTTTAGATTTTTTTCTTTAAACCATCTTGATTTTTTATAAAACTCTTAATATAATTAGTGTATGTTAATTGCTATAATGAATAATATTATAACAGTTATTTTCCAAAATAAACTTGCTAATGGAAAGGGATGATTGTTAGTATGAGAAAAAATGAATATGTAGCTCAATCAAATGGCTATAAAATTATAGCTGTTGATGACGAAGAAGGAATCGTAGATTCACTATCAATCTTCTTAAAAAGGTCTGGTTATGAATTTACAGGAGTAACAGATCCGATGGAAGCAATTGAAAAAGTTAGAAACGAACATTTTGATTTAATGGTTTTAGACTTTATCATGGAACCAATACATGGTGACCAAGTTGTTGAAGAAATCCGTAAGTTTGACAAAGAATTATATATCCTTTTACTTACTGGGCATAAAGACTTAGCTCCACCGCTTGATACTATTAGAAGATTAGATATTCAGGGATATTGTGAAAAAAGCGATAAATTTGATCAATTATTACTTTTGATAGAATCTGGAATCAAATCTATTAAACAAATGAATGAAATAAAAAGAATAAACCAAGAACTTTCTAATACATATGAGAAATTAGAAAAAGCTTATCTAGAAAGCATTCAAACTCTTAGGTATACTGTTGAAGCAAAAGACCCATATACTAGAGGGCACTCCGATAGAGTATCTGAATATTCAGTATTAATCGGAGAAAAACTAGGCTTATCTGAAGAAGATATAAAAACTTTAAGAGTAGGTGGTTTGTTTCATGATATTGGAAAAATAGGTATCCCTGATAGTATATTATTAAAAGACGCAAAACTTACAGATGACGAATATTCTGAAATTAAAAACCATCCTTCAATTGGTGCTCATATATTATGTAATGCAGAAGTTTTTAAAGATATTATTCCAATTGTAAAGCATCATCATGAGAGATATGATGGAAGAGGTTATCCTGGTATGTTAAAAGGTGAAGATATTCCATATTTGGCTAGAATTGCAGCTGTAGCAGATAGTTTTGATGCAATGACATCGAAAAGAACATATCGTAATTCTTTACCAATTGATATAGTTCGCGAGGAAATTGAAAAGAACTTAGGAACACAATTTGATCCAGAAATAGGAAAAGTATTTTTGGATATTATAGATAACGAATATGATAAGATTGAAGAAATACAGGAAAAATATCCTGCTTAAAAAGTGAGAAATTAGGGACAGACCCCTTTTTCCCATTATGGGAAAAAGGGGTCTGTCCCTAATTTCTCACTTTTTTAAATTTTCATGCTTAGTTTTACTTTTTGTCTTTCTTGGTCAATACCTATAACCTTAACTTTAACAATATCTCCCACTGAAACCACATCGGATGGATTTTTTACGTAGCTATTACTCATTTCAGAAATGTGTACTAATCCATCATGTTTTACACCAACATCTACAAATGCTCCAAAATCTGTTACATTTCTTACTGTTCCTGTAAGAATTTGTCCTTCTCTTAAATCTTCGAATTTTAGTACATCTGCTCTTAATACTGGCTTTGGCATTTCTTCTCTTGGGTCTCTACCTGGTTTTGAAAGCTCATCTATTATGTCTTTTAAAGTCATCTCCCCTACACCTAATTCTTTAGCTGTTTCTTCTACTTTAATTTGTGCCAATTTTTCTTTTATTTCTTTTAGTTTATCTTTATCTGTTAGATCTTCTTTTTGATATTCTATTTTATTTAATAACTTTTCTGCGATTTCATAACTTTCTGGATGAACCGCTGTTACTTCTAGTGGATTTTTTCCATCAAAAATACGAATGAATCCTGCACATTGTTCAAAGGCTGCTTTTCCAAGCTTAGGAACTTTTAATAATTCTTTTCTCTCTTTTATTTTTCCATTTTCATCTCTATATTTTACAATATTATTGGCAATTGTTTTATTAATTCCAGAAATATATTGTAATAGGGATGGCGTTGCTGTGTTGACATCTACTCCAACTTTATTTACGGCATCTTCTACTACTCCTGTTAAGCTTTCGGAAAGTTTCTTTTGGTCTACATCATGTTGATATTGTCCTACGCCAATGGATTTTGGGTCTATTTTTACAAGTTCTGCTAATGGATCTTGTAATCTTCTTGCTATTGAAATAGCTCCCCTTAACGAAACATTGATATCTGGGTATTCTTCTGTTGCAAGTTTTGATGCAGAATACACCGATGCCCCTGCTTCTGATACAATTGCATAATGTACGTCTTTCCCTAATTCTTCTTTTGCTCTTTTTATGACATCTGCTACAAATATTTCCGACTCTCTTGATGCTGTTCCATTTCCTATTGCGAACATATTGACATCATATTTTTTTATTAAATTAAGTAACGTTTTTGCAGAATTTTCTACATCATTTTGTGGTTCCGTTGGGTAAATCGTAGTTGTTTCTAGTACTTTTCCAGTCTCGTCAATAACAGCTATTTTGCATCCTGTTCTGTAGGCTGGGTCAAAACCAATTACGGTTAAATTTTTAATTGGTGCTCCTAATAGTAATTGTTTCGCATTTTTTCCAAATACTTTTATGGCTTTTTCTTCTGCCTTTTCTGTTAAATTGGAACGTATTTCTCTATCAATAGATGGTTCTATTAATCGTTTCCAACTATCTTCTATTGTGTTTTTCAAATATTCTTCAAACTGAGTATGTCCTATTATAATATCACGTTCCATGTAAGCTAAAATTTTATCTTCTGGCTTATCTATTTTTACTTTTAAAAAGTCTTCTTTTTCTCCTCTATTAATTGCTAAAATTCTATGACTTGGAAGTCTATTTACACTTTCGTTAAACTCATAATACATATCATAACTTGATTTTTCTTCTGGTTTGGTAGCTTTAACATTAATAACTGCTTCTCGATAACAAATTCCTTTTATTTTCTTTCTATATTTTGGATTATCTGATATATTCTCAGCAATGATATCTAATGCTCCTTGAATAGCTTCTTCTACATTTGCAACGATTTTATCTTTTGGAGCGTCCTTTTCCACAGTATCCACATTTACAAATGCTTTTGCTATTTCTTCAATTGGTTTTGTCTCTTTTTGCTCCATAATAATATTAGCTAGTGGCTCTAATCCTTTTGCTTTAGCAACAGTTGCTCTTGTTTTCTTTTTTGGTTTATATGGTCTGTAAATATCTTCTACCTCTGCAAGTGTTTTAGCCTCTTCAATGGATTTTGTTATTTCTTCTGTTAGCTTACCTTGCTCTTCGATTGATTTTAAAACTTCTTCTTTTCTTTTTTCTAAATTTCTTAAATAGGTGAGTCTTTCTCCTAAGTCTCTTAATATTTCATCAGAAAGACCTCCTGTCACTTCTTTTCGATAACGTGCAATAAAAGGAATAGTATTTCCTTCATCAATTAGCTTTATTGCTGCATCTACTTGGCTTTCTTTTACATTTAATTCCTCTGCAATAATTTTTGAAATTTCCATTTTTCTTTCCTTCCTTTTTTATTTTAATACAATCTTTAATTTATCCATATCTAAATGAATGCTGTTATATATTTTTTCTATTATTTCTTTTATATCATTATTTGTATATGTATTTTCTTTATTTGGTATATAAGTTAATATATCATAACTTACTCCATATAGTATATATTCCATATTTTCAACTTGGCAAAATTCACTTCTTAAATAATAATTATTTCTTTTCTTTATAATGTTAAGTTCTTCTTCGCTATTAGCTCTATTATCTGCTTCCACTTCTACAATCAGCATATTTTTATCTTTTAAAAATTCTTTTATATCTTCTAAAAATATTTTTCCTATACCCTTGCTTCTAAATTCTTTTATTACAGCTAAATATGTAATTAGAACATTATTTTCATTTTCTATAATAATAAAATATGCTACTTCTTGATTATCTTTTTTATATAAATATATGGTATGCATCTTCTCTTCTGTAAGCTCTATAAATCTATCATAATCTGGAAGCTCATCTGCTGGAAAATCAAATTCCATATATTTTTTATAAAGTGCTTTTGCTTCTTCTAAATTTGCTTTAACGATCATAATATTATGGTATATATTATATACCTTCTCCTTTCTATAAAATACTATAAACTTTTCCTAAAAGCTTTAAGCCATTTTATTATATCACTACTTTAATTCTTTTGGCAAACACTATTTTAGTTGTTTTTTGTCGAAAAATATTATATAATAAAATTAGTTTTAAAATAAAAGGAGGAATTTTTATGGGAATCGCTTCATTTGTTGTAGGATTAATTTGTTTAATACTATCACCATTTTTAAGTGTATTTTTGGTATTACCTTCTCTATTAGCTTTGGTGTTAGGTATTATCGATTGTGTAATAAAATCAAAAAAGAAAGAATCTAAAGGTTTAGCTATAGCTGGAATTGTACTATCAATTATCGCTTTAATTGTCTGCATTTTAATTATAGTACTAGCTGTATATGTTTTTAATACTGCTTCTGATTCTATACTAAACGGTTTTAATACTTTTAGTAACGAAATTACCAGTGAAATAGAACAAGAAGATATTACTTGTAAAGTTGGAGAGTCTGCTACTATAAATGATATTAAGGTAACACTTAAATCTGTAGACAATGATTTTGACGATTATTACGATTATGCAAGTATTGAAGATGGTTATAAAGTAATAAAAGCAGATTTTGAATTCGAAAACTTAAAAGATTATACAACTTATGTATATGATTCTGATTTTAGATGTTATGCAGATCAATTCTTATGTGACGATTTTATTTATGTAGAAGATAGCTATTTTTCTGGAGCAATTGACTCTGGAAGAAAAGCAGCTGCCTCTGTTTATTATGAAGTTCCAGAAGATGCTGATACAATTGAAATTGAATTTCAACCATCCACATGGTATACTTCCAAAGTTATTTTTACAATAGATTAAAAAAAGCGCAATTGGGGACTCACTCCTATTGCGCTGAATTTTTTTATAATAAATTTATGTGTTTCTTTATTTTGATGAATTGCTTATTCAATTCCTAAATACTCATCATAACTTACTTCTCTATCTACTAATTTATCTTGTTTTAAATCAATTATTCTATTTGCTATTGTTTGTGTTAATTGATGGTCATGTGAGGTAAATAGAATAATGCCTTTGAATTTTTCCATTCCCTCATTTAATGCTGTTATACTTTCCATATCTAAATGATTGGTTGGTTCATCAAATATTAATAAATTAGCACCAGAAAGCATCATTTTTGAAAGTACACATCTTACTTTCTCTCCTCCAGATAATACATCTACTTTTTTAAGAGCTTCTTCACCAGAAAATAACATTCTACCTAAAAAGCTTCTTACATAAGTTTCATCTGGATCTTTTGAATATTGCCTTAACCAATCTGTTATGGATAAGTCGGATTCAAATAAATAGTTGTTATCTTTTGGAAAATAATTTGTTGTAATTGTTGTTCCGTATTTAATAGTTCCTGAATCTGGTTCCATCTCTCCTGCCAATATTTGGAACAATACCGTTTTGGCGTTTTCATTATCTGCTAAAAAGACTATTTTATCATTTGGTTTAACTACAAAAGACACCTTGTCCAATATCTTTTCGCCATTAATTGTTTTACAAATATTTCGTACTTCCAATATATCTTTTCCTGGTTCTCTATCTGGTTTAAAATCTATGTACGGATATCTTCTATTCGATGGTTTAATTTCATCTAATTCAATTTTCTCTAAGGATTTCTTTCTTGAAGTAGCTTGTTTTGATTTAGAAGCATTAGCACTAAATCTAGCAATAAATTCTTGAAGTTCCTTAATTTTTTCTTCTTTCTTCTTATTTGCTTCTCTCATTTGCTTTAATGCAAGCTGGCTAGATTCATACCAGAAATCATAGTTTCCTGGATATACTTTTATTTTTCCAAAGTCAACATCTGCAATATGGGTACAAACTTTATTCAAAAAGTATCTATCATGGGATACTACAATTACCGTATTTTCAAAGTTAATTAAAAATTCTTCAAGCCAATTTATGCTCTTTAAATCCAAGTCATTTGTAGGCTCATCTAAAAGCAATATGTCTGGATTTCCAAATAGCGCTTGTGCTAAAAGTACTTTTACTTTTTCCTTTGGCTCTATTTCACTCATTAATTTATAGTGTTTCTCTGGCTCTATCCCTAAATCGTTTAAAAGTACTGCACCATCAGCTTCTGCATTCCATCCATCAAGTTCTGCAAATCTTTCTTCTAATTTTGCAGCTTTCATTCCATCTTCTTCTGAAAAATCTGGTTTTGCATAAATCGCTTCTTTTTCTTTCATAATGCGATACAATTCTTCATTTCCCATTATTACGGTGTCCATTACCGTATATTCCTCAAAAGCAAAGTGGTCTTGTTTTAATACTGATAATCTTTCATTTTTTTCTTTGGAAACTTCTCCTTTGCTTGGTTCTAGCTCTCCAGATAATACTTTTAAAAAGGTAGATTTTCCAGCACCATTTGCTCCAATAATGCCATAACAACACCCTTTATTAAATTTAATATTTACATCTTCAAATAATGTTCTTTTTCCAAATCGAATCGTAACTCCTGTTGCAGTTAACATTTTTATTCCTCCTTTTTCAATTTAGGGACAGGCCTATTTCTCCACTTTTTTCCAAATTGGGGACAGGCCTATCTCTCCACTTTAATCTTTTTTAATCTAACATTCCTTTTTTCTTAAGCCAAATAGACGCAATTACTCCTATTAGGATAGATAATACCACAATTAGTATAAATCCGAATGGATTTTCTTGAAGTGGTACTGGTACATTCATTCCCCAATAGCTTGCTATCATAGTTGGTATAGCTAGTATAATAGTAATAGATGTTAGATATTTCATAACACCATTTAAGTTGTTAGAAATGATAGAAGCATACGCATCCATTGTTCCTGTAAGAATATCTCTATAAATATTGGCCATTTCTATCGCCTGTTTATTCTCTATGATAGCATCTTCTAGAATGTCTTCATCTTCATCATATAATTTAATTAAATTGCCACGCATTGTTTTTTCCATGACAACCTCATTTGATTTTAAAGAAGTGGTAAAATATACCAATCCCTTTTCTAAACTTAATAATTTTAAAAGTTCTTTATTCTTCATAGAATTTTTTAATACATTTTCTGCTATTTCTGTTTCTTTATTCAATTTTTTTAATAAATTTAGAAACATTTCTGAATTGGAGTAAAAAATTTGTAATAGCATTCTACTTTTTTTATAAGTCACAATATTTTTTAGTTTCTTTTTATATAAATCTTCTATTAATTGATTCTTATTTAAAGAAACAGTAATAATATAGTCATCTCTTACAAAAATAACTCCAATAGGCATTGTGCTGTATACTTTTGCTCCAGATTCTATGTCAATAATAGGTGTATCAATAATGAATAATATGGTATTATCATCTTCTTCTACATCTATTCTGGCTTTTTCTTCTGGGTCTAGTGCATATCTAATGAAATCCTCTTGTATGTTAATATTTTTACATACCTTCTTTATTTCTTCTTCACTTGGTGAAACCATGTTAATCCAATTGCCTTTTGAAAATTCCTTTGTCTCAGTAGTTTCATTTGTTTCAATATTTGTATTATATATTTTAAACATTAGTTATCACCCCTCAGGATAATATATTAACATAAATTTTTCGCAATTACAACTTAAATTCTAAAAAATATTGACAAAACCCTTTTTTGGACTTATAATATTTATTGTTGCTAACTACTTTGTAATTAATTCCACTTATTATAACTTGTAACAATAATGCGCCATTAGCTCAGTTGGTAGAGCAGTTGACTCTTAATCAAATGGTCGGAGGTTCGAATCCTCTATGGCGCACCAAAGGATAATATCGTCGCACCAGACGAAAAAACGATTAAATCAACTGTAAAAGGTCGATTTTTTATTTAATTTTACTTTGTTCGCTTGTTTTTAATTGTAAAATATTGTATAGTAGATAACATAGAAAATGAGATAGTAGATATG
>CALXVO010000011.1 GCA_944392065.1 uncultured Clostridia bacterium
GCTACCTTGGGCCGTCCGAGCGAAGCGAGTGACATGTATTTCGCCGTTGCTCCAGAGACTAGCCCTGCGAAATGCCTTTCTTATGACTCACAACCGTATAATGATAGAGAAACATCATATATTTTTTAATTAACTTATTAAAGTGAGTACATTTATGAGAAGAATATAAAACAGTATAACGAAGCATCTAAAAATATTTATCGAGAATATGAATAATAAAGAAATGAGCAGGTATATACCCGCTCATTTCCTAAAACCAAAATTGTTATTAAAATTATTACCAATTGCTAGAATCCGCATCAGATGGCATTCTTAAATCGCCTCTTGGTGAAACGCTTACTGTTCCAACCTTAGGACCATCCGGAATACAATTTCTCTTAAATTGATTACGGAAGAACCTCTTAATAAAACCATCATAGTATTTAGAGAGTTCATCCGAAGAGTATGTTCCTTTGAAAGCAATCCTAGACAGATACATAATCTTGTCACGAGAAAACCTTCTTCTCAAAAGATTATAGATAAAAAAGTCAATAACCTCATAAGGTCCAACGGTATTCTCCGTTTTTTGAACAACCTCTTTACCATCAGTCGGAAGCAACTCAGGGCTAATTGGAGTATTTATAATATCCAATAGTGTATCCTTAAGTGCGGGATTCTCTTTGCCGGATTCGATAGCATACCATTCAATAAGATATTTTACCAGAGTTTTAGGTATGGAGCAATTAACTCCATACATGCTCATGTGATCTCCATTGTAGGTACACCAACCTAATACCAGTTCGGATAAATCGCCGGTTCCGACCAAAATTCCATGATGCTTATTTGCCATATTCATAAGAATCTTGGTTCTTTCTCTGGCCTGAACATTCTCATAAGTAATGTCGTGAACGCTAGGATCGTGTCCAATATCTTTGAAATGCTGCATACAAGCATCTCTGATAGGAATCTCTCGTAAAGTTATGCCTAATTCTTTACACAATTTAACCGCATTATTATAAGTACGGTCCGTTGTGCCAAAACCAGGCATTGTGATTCCCATAATCCCTGAAACGTCGAGATTCAGTTTCCTGAAAGCATCATAGCATACAAGCAATGCTAAAGTTGAATCCAAGCCTCCGGAAATGCCGATTGTAACTTTTGTGTTTTTGATTGCGGATAATCTCCTGGCTAAAGCGGTTGACTGAATGGAAATGATTTCTTTGCAGACGTTGCTGCGAGCATCATTATCCACATTAGGTACGAAGGGATGATTATTTACACTTCGGTCAATTAAGTAGCCTTCATCATGGATAGCTTTCTGAGAAACAAAAATCTCTCTATAAGATTGAGTTAAGCTTCTCTTGCTATCGCTGAATGTCTTGTTTGCCACTCTTTCATTTTTTAAAGCTTCGATATCGACATCAAAGATCTCAATCTGATCTTCAACCTGATAGCGTTTAGTAGCTGCTAATTGTTTGCCATTTTCAAAAGCATAGCCACTACCCCCAAACACCAAATCACTTGTTGATTCAGAAAAACCTGTAGAAGTATAGAGATATGCCGAAATGGTTCTCGAACTTTGCGTTTTAATCAACTCTTTGCGATACGCATCTTTGCCAACCAGTTCATTACTCGAAGATAGGTTTGCGATGATGTTTGCACCGGCTAATGCCAGATAAGAACTAGGCGGTATAACCGACCACAAATCTTCACAGATTTCTAGTCCTAATTTGTAACCTGCGGCTGATGAAAAGATTAAATTGCCAAAAGGCACATTCTCACCAAACAAGTTAACAGATGTAATTGAATTGTCCGTATAAGCCGTAAACCACCTTTTTTCATAAAATTCACCATAGTTCGGAAGATATTGTTTAGGAACAACCCCATGAATCTTTCCAGCCTGAATGGCAATAGCACAGTTATACAAGGTATCAGAAACATTTATAGGCGCTCCTACAACAAAAAGAACATCATAAGATGCAGAAAAGGATACAAGTTCCTTCAAGCATTCCATAGCAGATTCCATAAGCTGAGAATAACCAAAAAGGTCTTGACAAGTATAACCGGTCAAAGAAAGTTCAGGGAATATTAGTACCTTAACATTCCGCGAATCAGCGTGTCTTATTAAATCCTTTATTTTTTCTGTTGCATCCATAGGATTAGAAAGTCCACTATTGAATGTTGCAATAGCACACTTCACAAAACCATAGTTTACCACAATGAAAAACCTCCTTAGAATTAATGATTTAATAGTAACAACATATTTTTGGCTTTGTTTTTTAGGCTATCTGTAATCGCTGATAGCTTTGTCAAAAACAATTGAATTATATTATATCATAATGCTAGAATTATGTCAATTTTGAAAAATGCTTGAAAATAGTATATTTTTATTAGTTTTCATTAAGAATTCACCTATTGCAAAATTATGTAAATTGTGCTATACTAGTTATAAGTTTTGCGTAATTATGTAAGAAGAACAATATCTTTTTGCAAATCACCAAAACAAATAATTTTTTTTAGGAGGTATCAGTTTATGCTTACACTCAATGGGACAAAACTTCTTACTGAGCGGTTTCCGAACAACGAAACCAAAGTCAAGGATTTTGAGAATGCCATCGTAGATGGACAGAACATTCTCGAATTCAAGTACGTCAACGATGAGGACTTAGTGGCGTTGATGTTTGCTAAGAAGCGAATTGATGAGTTTGGTGTTCCGTGTACGCTTTTTGTATGGTACATGCCATACAGTCGAATGGATCGGAAGATTGAAGGAGATTTATTCACTCTTCAGTATGTATGTAACTTTATCAACTGGCTGAACTTTGCAAAAGTCATCGTGATGGAACCCCACTCTGATAAGACAATGAAAATGCTCGAAAGAGCAACTGCTATTTATCCTGTAAAGGATTGGCTTGCTGAAGTACAGAAAGAAGTTGGCTTTTCAGAGAACGACCATGTTGTATTTCCCGACAAGGGAGCTGCGGCGCGTTATGCTGATAGCAATTATGCTAACATCTGCATTTTGGAGAAAAAGCGTAATCCTATAACAGGTAACATCGAGGACATGTGCCTCAAGAAAGGTACAGTTAATCCCGGCTCAAAGTGTATCATCATTGATGACCTTTGTTCCAAAGGCGGAACCTTTGCTTGGGCGGGGAGTATCCTGAAATCTTTGGGAGCAAGCGAAGTTTACTTGGTTGTTTCTCATTGCGAAGAAACGATTTTCAACGGAAAACTTCTCACCGAAGATTCGCCTATCAGTAAGGTTTACACAAGTAAATCCATCATGTGTAAACAACATCCTAATATTAAGTATATGGATGTTGATGTAATGGGCTATGTAAACCAGTAATTAAAAAGGAGAAAACTACTATGATGTTCAACGAAATGACTGAAAATCCTGCTTTACTGACAGATGGATACAAATTCTGTCATAAGGAACAGTATCCGCCAGGTATCGAGCTGACATACGAAACATGGACGCCGAGAAAATCTCGGATTGAAGGAGTAACCCATGCAGTGTTCTTTGGGCTTCAGGGGGCTCTTGCAACATTGTACTGGAAATGGCAGAAAGGTTTCTTTGAAAGACCTCTTGACGTGGTTATGGAGGAAATCAGAGAAAGCCTCAGCGGTACTTTTGGGGTTACTAATCCGGAAATGGTAAAAAACTATGACTATTCTCATTTTGAGAAGCTTCATAGCTTGGGTTATTTACCACTTAGGATTAAAGCTCTTAAAGAAGGTACTTTTGTGCCTATCGGAGTGCCGATGTTTACCATCGAAAACACTCTGCCGGATTTCTTCTGGCTCACAGGGTATTTAGAAACCCCTTTATCATGCCTTATTTGGCAACCGATGACAGATAGCACAATAGCAGATAAGTATAAGAGAATTCTTAACTTTTATGCTGAGATCACTGGATGCAATCAACCGAAAAGAGTTTTCAATCAGGGCGGCGACTTTTCTATGCGTGGCATGGGAAGTCCGGAAGCAGCATATCGTTCAACACCCGGACATTTGCTAAGTTTCGGTGGTTCTGCAACGATTCCTGCAAGAAATTACCTGATGGCATATTACGATGCTAAGCTGGACGTTATCGCTTATGCTCCTTCAACAGAGCATAGTGTAATGGAGTCTTACGGTCGTGATGAAAAAAATGCCATTTTGAGAATTGTTACCGAAGTTTATCCGAGCGGAACGGTAACAATCGTTTCAGATACTTACAACTTGTGGAATCTTGTTGACAATGTTTTGACAGATCCGGAAGTAAAAGAGGCGATTATGCAGCGCAACGGAAAGGTCAATATCAGACCTGACTCTGGTGACCCGATTAAAATTATTTGCGGAGATAAGGATGCAAGAGAGGAAAGCATCGATGACCGGTTGAATGGATTCGCCGAAACAATAAGAAAGGGCTTAATCCAGCGCCTTTATGAAATCTTTGGTGGAACAAAAAATGAAAAAGGTTTCATCGAAATTGATTCTCACATTGGCTCTGTATATGGAGATTCTATTACTCCTGAAAGAGCAAAAGCAATTTGTGAAGGATTAATGGAAAAAGGCTTCGTTACTGTAAGCGTTGGCTTGGGCATCGGTTCGTATACATATCAGTATATGACACGCGATACCTTAGGTTTTGCTCTTAAAGGGACTGCCGAAATTGTAAATGGAGAATTTAGAGCAATCTATAAAGACCCGGCAACAGATTCGGACAGGTTCAAGAAGTCGCAGAAAGGCTTAGTGGCTGTTGTCTTTGAAGATGGGGAATATAAACTCATCGACAATCTCACACCTGAAACAATTAAAGATGTCAAGGGCAATATGCTCGAAGATGTTTTCGTTGATGGTGGATTCGTACGTACTCAGACCTTTGATGAAATCAGACAAAGGGTTGCAAGCGAATCCCAGCGAGTTTACAACGGCAAGTTCTAAGCACGATATTTTCTAAATTAGTTTTTGTTTTATGCTAGCCCGCTTTATTAAAGTGGGCTAGCTTTCATTAACATTAAGGGTAAACCACGGGTTATACCCGTGGATGATTATAGATAAGTCATTTGCTTAAAGTGAATATTTTAATACAGAGCAATGAGTAAGTCAGAAATTTACATAAAAGTGTTTACTTTTTGGATTATTTGTGATATAATGTCAGCATGTCATAAACAGATTGCTTTGCATTCAAAACTGTTGTCTCTATTACATTAGGAGGTTTGCAAGAGACATGAGGCAAACAGCAGTCAAGTGACAATGCAAAATTTATGAATCAACTTTAGTAGGAGGCATTTGTATGAAAACTAACTACGAGCAGATTGTGGATGTAAGCAAAATCGCACAGCATACCGCGGTAGACATGAATGCCATCTTTGCTATGGCAGAGAAGGAAGGATTTCCTGCGGCAATCGACGATTCTCCCAAGCGGCTGCTTTTGTGCATCGATGTCCAGAAGGACTTTATCGAGGGCGGCGCGTTGGCAGTACCCGGCTCCATTGGCGATGTGGAACGTATGACACGTTTCATCTACAACAACATGGGCGGAATCTCCCGGATTATGTGCAGTTTGGATACCCACATTGCACATCAGATTTTCCATCCGTGCTGGTGGGTGAATTCGGAGGGTGATCACCCGGCGCCGTACACCATCATTACCTATGATGATGTGGCAAACAATCGCTGGCGTCCTGTCGTGGGAGACCCTCGGGACTCCATTCAGTATCTGAAAGAGTTGGAAAAGGTGGGCGCCGGAAAGAAACAGCTTTGCATCTGGCCGTACCACTGCATTGCAGGAACGGAAGGTGCAACTCTGGAAAACGAGTTTGCCAAGATGGTTTACTTCCATTCGGTGGCTCGAAAAAGCGTGAACCACATGATTCAGAAAGGTACCGATCCCTACAGTGAGATGTATGGAATCATCAAGCCGGAATTCAGCAAGAAGAACTTCTTGAATACGCCGGTTCTCACTGCTATCGAGAAGTACGACAAAATCTACGTCGTGGGCGAGGCGGCAAGTCACTGCCTCATGGAATCGGTAAAGCAGATTGCGGAGCACTTTGCAAACCGTCCGGAGGTGACGCAGAAAATCACCATTCTGGAGGATTGCACTTCTCCGATTACCGGCTATGAGGCTGACACGCAGATTGCTTTTGCGAACTTCAAGAGTTCGTATGGCATTCAGTTCGCCAAATCCACCGACATTCAGTTTTAAGCAAATCCATTACAAGTATCAGAACAAACAATAAGGAGGAAGACAAGATGAACGAAGAATATCTGAACAACATCGTAGTGGATGGGTTGGATGAAACCTATGCCGCAAACATGGATGTGGATGAAGTCGTTTCTCCCAGCATTATGCTGGTTGACTTCGTCATCGACCGTACAGGTTCTATGTGGCCGTATGAAGGTGTCATGAGAGAATGCTTGAAGCATTACAAGCAGGCCATCGAAGGTTCGAAACAGGCTGATGAAATGCTGGTAAGCAAAACGCTTTTCAACAACACCATCGAAACCGGCGGATATGTGGCTCCGGAAGATTTCAATACCGACTACTCTGCCAATGGTGTAACGAGACTCTTCGATGCTATCATCGACAGACGGCAGCGCCTGCTGGACTATATGGAACAGCTCAAAAACAACGGCACGAATACTCGCGCTTGCATGGTCATTCTTTCGGATGGACATGACAATGCTTCCAAGTATCGTGCCAGTGATGCCAGACAGGCTGTCCAGGATTTGATTTCCAAGGAAATTACTGTGGCTTTCATTGCCTTTGGACAGGAAGCTTTTGGAATTGCTGATCAGCTCGGTATCAAAAAGCAGAATGTCAAAGAAGTAAGCAATGATGAAAGCGAACTTCGGCGGGTCATTGATCTGGTTTCCAAAAGTGCCATTTCGGCTTCCAAGAAAGCCAGCTCTGGCGCAACGGATGCCGGAGACAGCGGATTCTTTGATGTGTAACAGTGTTTCTGCAAAGAAATAACTACTAAAGCAAAGCTGAAAGGGGATTGCAATGCAATCCCCTTTCAGACTAAAACCGTAAAGTGGAGTGACAGATTTTTATTTGCCATTAATTTTTCTTTTAGGCAATAAGCTTTCTAGGAGGGAAAAAATGATTTGCATTAGCAAAATGGGCTCAGACCACAGCTTTGCTAACCGGAATAATCAAGATTATGCATTTCCATTGTTAAATATGAAAATTGTAACCGATGGATGTGGCTCTGGAAAGCATTCTGAGGTTGGCGTAAGGCTTTTTGCCCAACTCTTTGCCAGAAAAGTAAAAGAGTATACGGATCAAGGAGAAACAGTTGGAGAAGAAAACTTTATCCCAATCATCGATAGCGTTTTTACCAAAATGCTAGAACTTTGTAGCGATAATACTTTTCTTTTCCAGAATTACTGTTTTACCATACTGGTATGCTTGGAGTTGGAAGACGAGTTTGTTGTGTATAGCTGTGGAGATGGCTATATTCTCAAAAAGGATGAAAACGGCATCTCTTTTGACAGACTGGATGATGGAGAATATCCTTGCTACTATGTTTACAACTTTGTTACCGACAAATCGGCACTTTTGGAGTACAAAGAAGGTGTTTCGTTTAAGGTAAGTCGTTATCCAAAAAAGGAGTATCAGAATGTAGGAGTTGCAAGCGATGGCTTGCGCTTCGCAGAAAACCTCATTACTGTGGAGCAAGAAAAGCTGATGCAATTCTTACAAGAGGGAAAAGGCCCACAGATTGAGAAACTCATCAACCGAAATAACCTTAAAAATGGGGTATTTCATGATGATATTTCGATTGCTTTCTGAAAAAGGCTGAATGATTTAGTCTTAAGAAAGGAGAGGGCTACAGAAATTTAATCTTTTCCAACTGAATTTGTGCCTTAGGAAGGAACGTGGTAAAAAATGGCAATTAACTTTCCTAGCAAAAGCCGGATAGAAAGCTTAAATAAGCTGGCAGAAGGCGGAGAGGCTACTATTTACGAGTACAGTAAAGCACAAGTAATCAAAGTCTTTAAGCCTAGTGTAGACTTGGCAAGAAAAGAAGAAAAAGTAAGATGCTTTATTGCCATGCGGGGCAAGTTTCCTAAAAACGTTATTGGACCAGAAGAAGAAGTTACCGTAAGAGGAAAGTTTGTAGGGTACGCCATGCGCAAGCTGGTTGATAGCGAAGACTTGCACATGCTTACTAAACCAAAGTATCTAGCGGCAGCAAGACTAACCAACCAAGATGTGCTTCGAATTATCACCAGTTTGGGAGAAGACTTAGGAAAGATTCATGCGGCAGGTGCTATTGTCGGCGATGTGAGTGATTATAATTTCCAGATGAATGGAAAGTGTGATTACTTCATTGATGTCGACAGCTGGGGATTCAAAGGAAAATATTCTCCGGATGCCTATACGGAACTATTTACTTGCCCGGATAGCTATGCAGCTGATGGAAGCGTCCGTTTCTCGAGAGAGAATGAATACTACAATTTTGCTGTTCTAGCTTTCAACATGCTGGCAAGAATTCATCCTTTTGGAGGAACGTATTTGCCAGACAAAAATCTTTCTCCTTTGGAGAGAATGAAAAGACGGTTATCCATTGTTGGCAAGCACAAAGCAGACGTCAAAATTCCCAAAATTATTGGGAGCTGGAAGTGGATATCGCCAACTCTAGAAATGGATTTCATTGAAATCTTTGAACAGGGAAAGAAAATGGATATTACACCAGATTTGCAAGAGCTCCTAAAGAACATGAAACATTGTAGTGTGCATGATATGTATTATTATGCAAAATACGATGAATGCCCGCTTTGTAATGAAAATGCAAAGGTAAAAACAGCACCGGTTGTAGCAAAGGTAACTCAAACGGCAAAAGGACCGCAAATTACCATTGTATTTGCTGGAATCGATTGCGCGTATATCTTAAGCAAAGTACATTACATGAACAAAAAGGGCGAGGCCGTTCAAATGGAGACTGGCAGAAAGTTTCCTATTCCCAAAGGAAAGAAAGTGGACTTCTCCAAAGATGGTAAAGTGCTGTACGTGGCAGACGATGATGTTATCAAAATTTACGACAGCAATGACCAAGTAACCGCCACCATTGAACGGATGCATAGGTCCAACTATCTGGTAAGGGACAGAGAACTGTACTATGTAGACAAAGGAAGCAATTTGGTAAAACTTTCGATTACTCCTAATGGAAATCTGCCCACTTATTTAGGGCAGGTATACAATCCAATTTTCGAAGTATCGGAAGATGGCAAGGTATTGGCTTCTTCTCTCTATCCCAAAACAGCAATCATTGTTACACCAGATTATACCTTTGAGGTAAACTATACTGGCAAAATCAATGAATATGCCATTCAGTATGATAGGCAAACACAAAAATGGCTTTTGGTTTACCAATTGCCAAACGGAAAATATCGTACGATGGTATTTGCAAAAAACAAAGTGGAATATGATGAGGACATTATCCAATACAATGCACAGCCACTGAGCAACATCGATTTCTTTAACAACACCGTTTACGATCCTGCAGATGGCAGAATTATTGGAACCAATCTTGCCAAAAATACTGCAAAAGAATTTCCTTGCAGTGTGGTGGATGAAAGTTCCAAGCTCGAGTTCACAGGACGTGGATTCAAAATCTATAACAAAGACAATATTTATTACTATGGTTGATTCTATTAGCCAATGGTAGTTCCAGAAGCTAAACAAAACTAAGAGGGTGCCCTATTTTAGGACACCCTCTTATGATGATTATTACATACTACTAAGACGTATACTACAAATTTACGCTGAAAGGTAACCATATGAACATATTCTTAAAAATTTATGAAAAAGCTTTTCTTTTTTTCCAATATATTATATAATAAATGAGTAATTTTTTATACAGCATGATAAATATATATTAATAATCAAAGGAGGTTTATCATGGACAAAAATGATGATAAAACAAAAAAATATAATATAAAAACAGCAAAAGTTTCTAAAAAAACGGATACCAAAAAAGAAAATCCCAAAAAAGAAGCAAAAAAATTGAAAAAAGAAGAAAAAAATAAAAATAGAAAACATCCCAAATTAAGAAAATTTATAAAAATATTTATCATAATATGTATTTTATTATGCCTAGTAGCAGTAGGAGTATTTGCAGCAATATTCTTTGGCGATACATGGAACATAACAGAAGAGGATTTAGTAATAAAAATGCAAAACTCTAGTACTTATGATAGTGAAGGCAATTTACTACATGAAATAAGGGGAGAGGAAAACAGAAAAATTATTCCATTATCAGAAATGGGAGAATATATACCAAAAGCGTATGTTGCTATTGAAGATGAAAGATTTTATAAACATAGTGGAATAGATTTATATAGAACGGCAGGAGCCATATTTACTTACATAACACATGGAGGAAATTCATCATTTGGTGGAAGTACTATTACACAGCAATTAGTAAAAAACACAATGAAAGATGATGACGATAGTATAGCCAGAAAAATAAGAGAATGGTCACGTGCATATAAAGTAGAGCAAATGTTATCAAAAAGCCAAATATTGGAACTATACTTAAACAGAATATTTGTCGGCGGTCAAAATGTTTGTGGAGTAGAAAGTGGTGCTAAATATTATTTTAATAAATCCGCAAAAGACCTAAGCTTAGCAGAGGCAGCATTCATGGCCGGAATAAATGATTCACCAAATTATTATAATCCATTTGGTGAAGAAGATAAAACCGAAATTATAAATAATAAAACTAAATTAGTACTAGGCAAAATGTTAGAAGTAAAAGACGAAAACGGAAACACACTTATTACACAAGAAGAATATGATGCGGCAGTAGAAGAAGTAGATGCAGGACTAAAATTTGAACAAGGAGAATTTTCCGAAAAGTCAGATCTATCATTCCTAGAAGTGGATGCAATTAATGAAGTAATCGAAGACTTGATGGATGAATATGATTTAAATTATGATACTGCATATTCTATGGTATATAATAATGGATATAAAATTTATACAACACAAAATTCCGATATACAAGATAGAATGGAAGAAGAGTATCTAAAAGATAAATATATTAAAGATGCAACAGATGAAGATGCAGAAGAAGGGGCACATTCACAATCCGGTATGGTTATTATAGATCATACAAATGGGCAAGTAGTTGGATGTGTGGGCGGAATCGGAGAAGATTCACCTACATATGGACTAAATAGAGCAACTTCAGAAAGACAACAAGGTTCTGCTATGAAACCATTAGCAGCAGTTGCTCCTGCATTAGAGGAAGGAGTGGTTACGGCAGCAACGGTATATGATGATTCCATTACAAAATTTGGAGGAGATACTTTCACAAATTCAACAGGATATGATGGATTAATTACAGTAAGAAAAGGAATTGAAAAATCTTCCAATATTGTAAATATGAAAATTATTTCTAATTTAGGACCTAGCAAAGCAGTAGAATTTTTAAATGAAATAGGAATGGACCAAATAAATGAATCAGACGCTGTATTATCGTTAGCTCTAGGAGGTGCAACACATGGCTCTTCTCCATTACAAATGGCAGCAGGGTATGCAATGATTGCAAATGGAGGAGAATATATAGAACCTACTTTCTATACAAAAGTAGAAGATTCGGATGGAAATGTTATCTTAGAAACTACACAAGAAACCAAAAGAGTAATGTCTGAAGCAAATGCATATATTTTATCAGACATATTAACTACACCAGTTACTGGCTCAGATGGTACAGCAGGTATGTGTGCAATATCTGGAATGGATGTTGCTGCTAAAACAGGTACAACAACAAAATACAAAGATAGATGGCTTTGTGGTTTTACTCCATATTATGCAGCTGCAACTTGGTTTGGATATGATGAACCAGAAACGGTAGCTTTTGGTGACAGAGGATTGTATAACCCAGCAATGAATATTTGGTCAGCAATAATGGATGATATTCATGAAGATTTAGAAGGAAAACGATTTGAGGAACCAGATAATATTGTTAGTGCTAGAATATGTTTAGATTCTGGTAAAGCTGCAACAGAAGAATGTACACGTACCTATACAGAAATGTTTGTATCGGGAACTGTACCAGGAAAATGTGATGGACACAAGAAAGTAACAATCTGTAAAGAAACTGGAAAACTTGCAACAGAATTTTGCCCAGAAGTAGAAGAGAAAACCTATTTATCTACCCCAGAAAAAGAAATTAATCCAAATTGGGAGACTAATGTAGGAAATAAATATAAGGAAATAACTGAAACATGTGACAAACATACAGAGCAAACTATGGGAATAATAGTTACGAATGTAGTTGGAAAAACAGAAACTCAAGCAAGAGCGGAATTAAGTGGGTTAACAATTCAGATAGTTTATGAAAGTGATCCAAGTCAAGAAAATGGTATTGTTTTAAAACAAAGCGTAGCTGAAGGTACATCTTTAAAAAGAGGAGATGCAATTACAATAACGGTAAATGAAGTTAGTACACCGGAACCACCAGATGAGCCGGTTACTCCAGAAACAAATGAAATAATAGGCAATACAAATGAGGTAATAGATACAAATACAGTATTATAAGATAAGAGTAAATTATAATTTATAACTTTAAAGCTATACTATGTTAGGAGGTTTTATGGCAATAAAATTATATAGTACGTTAACAAAACGAAAAGAAGACTTTGTTCCCTTACATGGGAACGAAGTTAGAATATATTCTTGTGGACCAACTGTGTATAATTATGCACATATTGGTAATTTTAGAACCTATATTTTCATGGATAATCTAAGGAGAATGCTAGAATATAATGGTTATACATTAAAACATGTAATGAACATAACCGATGTAGGGCATTTAGAGTCTGATGGAGATGAAGGCGAAGATAAAATGGAAAAAGCGGCTAGAAAAGAGAAGAAAAGTCCTTATGAAATTGCTAAATTTTATACAGATGCCTTTTTGGAAGATATGAAAAAACTTAATATAGAGAAGCCAGAAATTATTGCAAAAGCAACCGACCATATACCAGAAATGTTAGCTTTTGCACAAGAAATTGTAAAAAATGGATATGGGTATGAAACAAGCACAGCTATTTATTTTGATGTTTCAAAATTAGATAAATATCCTGTACTTTCCAATAGAAATGTGGAGGATCAAATAGCAGGAGCAAGAGTAGATGTCGACCCTGAAAAAAGAAATCCTTATGATTTTGCAATCTGGATAAAAGCACCAGAAAATCATATTATGAAATGGGATAGTCCATGGGGATTATCTTATCCAGGTTGGCATTTGGAGTGTTCTGCTATGTCTAGAAAGTATTTAGGAGAAGTATTTGATATTCATACTGGAGGCATCGACCATATACCTACTCATCATGAAAACGAAATTGCACAATGTAAGGGAGCTTTTGGAAAAATACCAACAAAAATATGGATGCATGTGGAGTTTTTGCAAGTAGATGGTGGAAAAATGTCTAAAAGTTTAGGAAATGTATATACTATAACTCAACTAGAAGAAAAAGGAATAGAACCATTAGCATTTAAATTATTTTGCTATACAGCACACTATCGTACAAAACTAAATTTCACTTTTGAAGGAGCTCATTCCTCTCAAAAAGCACTTAATCGCCTAAGAGAGGGATATTTGAACCATAAAAATGGAAAAGAGAATATAGACGATGATACAATAGAAGCATATAGAAAAAGATTTTTAGAAGCTATAAATGATGATTTGAATGTGCCTCTTGCCATGGGAATAATATGGGAAATTGTTAGAAACGAGAAAAAAACGCCACAAATAGCTAATTTATTATTAGAATTTGATAAGGTATTAGCTTTAGATTTAGTAAATTCAGAAAACTATATGAATAAGCAAAACAATGTGAATATTCCAGAAGAAATTTTAGAATTGTTAGAAAAGAGAAAAAGGGCAAGAGAAGAAAAAAATTGGAACTTATCAGATCAAATAAGAGATGAGATAAGAAAAAGAGGATATATAGTAAAAGATACAAAGGAAGGAATGACAGTAGAAAAAATGCCATTGGGGACAGAACCCTTTGACATAACGAAGGGAGTACAAAGGTGAAAAAGGATAAACTTTCATTTTTTAAAAAGATTAAAACTAGTATATTTGATTTCGATGGATACCAAGAGTTAGCGGCAGAAAAAATAAGTAGGACAATAGCATATATTGTTTTACTTATGCTAATTCTAGGAATTATAGTATCCTTTGTATATACATATCAAATTTATCAATTAATTGATCAAGCTAAGAATTACATAAATAATGAAATATCGGAAATAATATATGAAAATTATGAAATAACAGTAATACCAAATAATGGAGAAGAAATTACTGAAAATGATATAGATAATATAATAACTGCCAAAATAATAATAAATACGCAAACTACTGATCAAGAAAAAATAAATGAAAGCATAGATAAGATTAGGACGCAAAATAATGGAATATTATTTTTAAAAGATAGAATAATAATAAAAAATGAACTATCTACAAACTTAATGGAATACTCATATAAAAGTATTTCGGAAGAATATAACATAAATAAAATTGATAAAGAAGAACTTATTAATATTTTAACAGGAAAAAATATATATGTATTCTTAATTACATTTTTTGTGGCAATGCTAATATATATATTCATAGTATATATATCAAGTATGCTAATAGATATACTTTTACTTGCAATTTTAGCATATATAGTAACTAGAATTGCTGGACTAAGACTTAAATATAGTGCAATTTATAATATAGCTACCTATTCTCTGACTTTACCAATAGTATTAAATATAGCGTACATTGTAGTAAATAGGTTTACAGGATTTACTATAGAGTATTTTCAAGTTATGTATATTGCTATAGCCTCAATATATATTATAACTGCTATACTAATGATTAAATCTGATGTGATAAAAAAGCAATTCGAATTAAACAAGATAATCGAGGAACAAGAAAGAGTAAAACAAGAATTAAAAAGACAAGAGGAAGAAAAACGAGAGAAAGAAGAACAAGAGCGTAGAGAAAAAGAGAGAGAAAAGGAAAGACAGAAAAGAAAACGAGAAGAAAAGAAAAAAGAAAATGGAGAGATTGGTAAAGAACCAGAGGGAGACAATGCATAAAAAGATATACTACCCTTTTTACATAAGAAAACTAATTATAATACTTGAATTTTATAAAAATAAATTGAAAGGAATAGATAAATGGAAGAAAAGCAGAAAAATAATAAACAAAACAATAAAAAGCAATATATTTTGCTTGCGGTTCTTGTGCTACTAATGATTGTACTAGCTATTATGATATATTTTACATCAACTAATAATGAAGAAAAAGATGAAAAAGAAATTTCATATACGGAATTAATAGATGAAATTAACGAAGGTAATGTGGAAAAAATTGAAATGACAGTTGGAAGTACAACTGTTAAAGTAAAGTTACTGGATGAAGAAGAAGAAAAAACAGGCATAATTCCAAGTACACAAGCATTTGTAGAACTTGTTCAACAAAAATATGAAGAAGGAATTAAATTTGAATTTATACAAAAACCAACAAATGTATTTGTTTCAATATCAACAACCATATTCTCATTATTACCTACTCTATTATTAGTAGCACTTATTATATTATTCTTCAAAATGCAAGGCTTGGGAGATAAGGGAAAAGTTTATGATAGTGAAACTACAAATTCTAAAATAACTTTTGATGATGTTGCAGGATTAGATGAAGAAAAGCATGAAATGTTAGAAATAGTAGATTTTCTAAAAAATCCAGAAAGATTTAATAAAATGGGAGCAAAAATTCCAAGAGGAGTACTACTTTGTGGACAACCTGGTACTGGAAAGACTTTGATTGCAAAAGCAATAGCGGGAGAAGCAAAAGTTCCATTTATTTCAATGAGTGGTTCTGAATTTATAGAAATGTTTGCAGGACTTGGAGCATCAAGAGTAAGAAAATTATTTGAAAAAGCTAAAAAAGTATCTCCTTGTATAATATTTATAGATGAAATAGATGCAATTGGTTCAAGGAGAAATAGTAGTGGAGGAGCAGAATCTGAAAACAACCAAACATTAAATCAATTATTAGTTGAAATGGATGGATTTGACACAGATGAAACTGTAATAGTTCTAGCAGCTACAAATAGACCAGAAATGCTAGATAAGGCATTATTAAGACCAGGAAGATTTGATAGAAGAATAACCATAGGACTTCCAGACTTAAGAGGAAGAGAAGCAATTCTCAAAATTCATGCTAAAGATAAGAAATTTGCAGATGATGTTGACTTAAAAAGTATTGCAGAAGACACTGCTACATTTACAGGAGCAGATTTAGCAAATATCTTAAATGAAGCGGCAATAATTGCAACCATAAATAATCATGATGCAATAACAAATAAAGATATAGAAGATGCAGTTAAAAAGGTCACAGTAGGATTGGAAAAACAAAGTAGGGTAATGTCAGATAAAGATAAAAAACTTACAGCATATCATGAAGCAGGACATGCTATAGTAAGTAGTAGGCTCGAAACACAAAAAGGTGTAAAAGAAGTATCGATTATACCAAGAGGAGTTGCAGGTGGATACACAATGTATAAATCTGATGAAGATAAATACTACATCTCTAAAACAGAAATGGAAGAAAAACTTGTAGCATTACTTGGAGGAAGAGCTGCCGAAAAAGTAGTGTTAAATGATATATCTACAGGTGCAAGCAATGATATAGAAGTTGCAACAAGTATTGCAAAAGACATGATAACAAAATACGGAATGAGCGAAACATTAGGACCAATTTCAATAGATACAGAAAAGGATCCATACGAATTGCAAATGCTTGGAGAAAAATTTGGAGATGCAATTGGTGCGGAAGTAAAAATATTACTTGATAGTGCATATGCAACTGCACAAAAGTTAATTCGTGAAAATAGAGATAAATTAGATAGAGTAGCAGGAGTATTACTAGAAAAAGAAGTAATTTCTGCAGACGAATTCCAAGAATTAATAAAATAATTTTATGGGGACATTTTGCAAGATATGTCCTCAATTATTCAATTTGGTATAATATATGGAAGGATGATATGGAGTATGAGAACTAATAGATTTGCTCGTGTTGCGGAATTATATAACAGAGGAATAACAGATAATAAAGCAATTGCCAAAATAATGAGGATTGCAGAAAAAACAGCCATCCAATATGTGTGCAAGGCAAGAAAGGAAGGACTGATAAAAAAAATAAGCAGGCAACAAGAATTTTACAAAAAAATAGTAGATTTATATATAAGCGGAATACAAGATCCAAATGAGATTGCAAAAGAGGTGGGATTAAAACCAGAAGGAGTTGCAAGATACTTGACAATGGCACGACAAGAAGGAATAATAGGACCAAAGGAAAAACGACATAGGTACAAAGAAGTAATAAGATTATATAATGAAGGAATGAAAGCAAAAGAAATTGCCACAATAGTGGGGTTAACTGTAGCAACTGTTAAAAAATACCTGCACGAAGCCAAATCAAAAGGCGAAATAAACAGTGAAGTAAGCAATTATGAAGAGGTAATAAGACTATATAATGAAGGAATGAAAGCAAAAGAAATTGCGAAAAAACTACATATGAGTGAAAGTACTGTAAATAACTACATAATGATGGCGAAAAATGCAGGAAATATACAAGATAAGCCAAGTTTATATAGAAATGTAGTATATTGGCACAATCAAGGAAAAGGAGTAAAAGAGATTGCAGAAATTCTAGGGGTGTCTCAAAACAAAATTGAGAAACATTTGTCGAGAGCTAGAAAAGAAGGACAATTAAATGATTCTGAAAGCTATAAAACAGAACAATATAAAAAAATAGTAGAACTATATAAACAGGGAAAAAATGCAGAAGAGATTTCAGGAATAGTGGGATTGGCACTGGCAACTGTTAGGGCTCATTTGAGTATAGCAAGAAGAGTAGGGGATATACCAAAGGAAAAATCTAAATATGAAAAAGTAATAGAACTATGGTTACAGGGGTTAAGAGATAGAGATGAAATAGCCAATATTGTAGGACTGACAAGAAATACGATTAATGCATATTTACGTAGAGCATCAAAAGAAGGAAAAATAATAATAACAGATGATGCTGAAAAACTTGAAAACATAACAGAGAGCAAGCAATTAACAAATGTAGCATATAGAACAGAGGAATTAGCTAGGAGCGCAAGAATAGAAATTAGTCTAGCAAAGGCAATACTAAATTTGCTACCGAAAAAATATCCCACAGAAGTGGCTAATACTCTAAGAATAGAACCAGATGCTGTTTATAATGTTATGGAAAATATGAACAAAACTGAAAGAGCAAAAATGAATCGTGAATTTTTAAATAACAATACTGTGTATGGGAAAGTAATAGAATTAGTAGATTCAGGTGTAGAACCAATGGAGGCTATTAAACAAGTAAAATTGCAAATAAAAGGATTGGATTTAATAGAAATGTTAGATTTTTATTACATATTAGGTGGAGAAAAAGAATGTCAAAAAGTTATAGCAAAGATTATGAAACAGGAAACACCTGAATTTGTAAGAAAAGTAGCAAAAAATAAGATAGTGGCATTATATGAAGAGTTTGAGGCAAGAAAGAGTTGGGCAAGAAGAAAAAGAGAGGCCATTAAAGGAAAAGCAAGAAACAATAATAAAACGGATGAAGAACCATCTTTATAGAGAATTATATTTACAAGTAAAACGCTAGGTGACAGATTTGAATCTGTCATCCTAGCTTTTCAGTGTTTTCATTGTATAGAAAGAATCAATTTTTTACTTAATATTTTTATAATTATATGCTGAAAATTTCTGTTAAAGGTTTTAATAATGAGATGGTGAAAATGTTACTAGCGTTCCATCTAAGTAATTTAAAATCCCAGCATCTGTTTTAAAATTAAATTTTAGTTTATAGCTACAAAGCTGTTGAGTATTATAACCGAATTTTTTGTTTATCTCATTAATTCCGTATTTACCATCTCCTATTATAGGAAGTCCTATATGAGCCAAATGAGCTCTAATTTGGTGAGTTTTACCAGTATGAAGTTCCACATCTAAAACGCTGTAATTTCCTTTTTCTTCTAATAGAGTAAAAGAAGTTTCAATCTTTACATAACCCTTTTTCGGTACATCCGAGATGTATACCAAGGATTTTTTATTATCCTTAAATAAATAGGCTACAAGAGTTTGAGTAATTCCTTTTCTTAAATTTATTTTACCACAAATCATATCACTACCTAAAAGAATGTTTTTATTCTTAAACTGATTCTTTTCTGTCTTATTAGACGTATTATATACCTTAGCCAAATAATGCTTTTCAATCTCTTTATTTTTAAACTTATCTAGCAATATATTTAAAGCATCTTCGTTTTTGGCAAATAAAAGTAAACCTGTTGTATTTCTATCTAATCTATGACATGGAGCTATGTATTTATATTCGTTTTTTAAAATGCTAGTTAATGAATCATTTCCAACAACTTCTATATTGTTTGGTTTATTTACTATCAGAATATTCTCATCTTCATAAATTTTCTCTATGTTAATTTTCTTAAATAATAAATCATCAATAATATAAACCGTAATTTCATCATTTGAATGAATAATGGTATCTTCGCTAATTTTTGCATTGTTAATTCTAATATCTTTTTTTCTAAAAGCTTTATATAATGTGTTTTTTGTAAGGCCATTAAACTTAAAATAAAGAAATTCACTTACTTTTTTATTATCAAATTTTTTATCAACAATAAGTTTTTGCATAAATTTTTAAGGCTCCTTTTTCCTGTATATAACAAGGTTAAGATACCTTATATTATACACTATAACTTGTGATTTTTTCAAGAGTGAACAATTCGTTACTGTTCAGCGTGAATTCGTAGTATACGTCTTAGTAGTATGTATATTTCTCAAATTTTTTTGTACCTTGCTGTCGCAAACAAATTAGCGACCTTA
>CALXVO010000012.1 GCA_944392065.1 uncultured Clostridia bacterium
AACCTGTTTAATAGTATAGATTATTTAAAGTCCGCGCAGGGAGTTTATAATTAAAAAATCGAGCGGAGCAGGGAGCTTAAGTCGGGACGAAGCGAGATTTTTTTAATTAAAACTCCCGCCAAAAGGACATATTTAATTTTAATACTATTAAACAGGTTTACCACCTGAGCCGTTACAAATTTGAAAATGTGCATTGCTAAATGTCTTGTAAAAAAAAGAAAAAAATGGTAAAATATATATTGCCTAAGGAGAATTGATTGTAAAATGGCGAAAAGGAGGAATTATGTTAGAATTACAAGATATTTGCTTTTCAAGAGATAATAAAAATATCTTGAAAAGTATAAACTTAAAAATAGATAACAACAAAATGATTGTTATTACAGGACCAAATGGTTCTGGAAAATCGACCCTTGCAAAGATTATTATGGGAATTGAAAACCCAGATTCCGGAAAAATAATTTTTGATGGCAGAGATATAACAAATTTACCAATAACAGAAAGAGCAAAGGCTGGTATAGGATTTGCATTCCAACAGCCGGTAAAATTTAAGGGGCTAACTGTAAAGGATTTAATAGAAATATCTGCAGGTAACAGTATTAAGATGTGTGATGCTTGTGATGTTTTAGCAGATGTGGGATTGTGTGCACAAGAATATTTAAATCGAGAAGTAAATAGCGGACTTTCTGGAGGAGAACTAAAAAGAATAGAAATAGCAATGCTTGCAGCTAAAAAGTCGAAGCTTACCATTTTTGATGAACCAGAAGCAGGAATAGATTTATGGAGTTTTAATAATCTTATATCTGTATTTGAAAAGATGCATGATGATATTAAAGGTTCTATAGTTATAATTTCACATCAAGAGAGAATATTAAACATTGCAGATGAAATTGTATTAATAACAAATGGTAGAGTAGAAAAACATGGTGTAAAAGATGAAATTTTGCCACAAATTTTTGGTAAAATAAAACCATGCCATAAATTAGAAGGAAATAAAAAATGCAACAAAGGAGGGACAGTATAGTGGATAAAATAGAAAAGGATTTACTAAAACAAATTGCTGATATAGAAAAAACGCCTATGGGGGCATATAATATTAGAAGAAATGGAGAAGGAATTGCAAGAAATACAACTGCCAATATTGATATTATAACAAAAACAGACAAGCCGGGAATTGATATAATTATAAAGCCAAATACAAAAAATGAGAGTGTACATATACCTGTTATTTTAACACAGGGAGGATTTAATGATTTGGTGTATAATGATTTTTACATTGGAGAAAATGCAGATGTAGTGATTATTGCGGGTTGTGGTATTCACAATAACACATGTGATACTGCTGAGCATGATGGAATTCATACTTTTCATTTAGCAAAAGGTGCTAAAATAAAATACATAGAAAAGCACTATGGAGAAGGAAAAGGCACAGGGGATAGAATTTTAAATCCTCAAACTATAATAAATTTAGAAGAAGATGCTTCTATGGAAATGGAATCAGTACAAATAAATGGAGTTACTTCTACATTAAGAGAGACATTTGCAAATATGAAAAAAGGAAGCAGTTTAGTAATATCGGAGAGAATAATGACTACAGGGAAGCAAACTGCCAAAACAATATTTGATGTAAACTTAGACGGAGAGAACTCAAGCGTACATGTTGCTTCAAGATCTGTTGCTGAAGACGATTCTGTACAAGAATTTATATCGAATGTAAAAGGAAATACAAAATGTTTTGGACATGTTGAATGTGATGCTATTATAATGGGAAATGCTAAAGTAATATCAGATCCAAAAATAGAAGCAAACAATGTTGATGCAAGTTTAATTCATGAAGCAGCTATAGGAAAAATTGCAGGAGAACAATTAACAAAACTTATGACACTGGGTCTAACAGAAAAAGAGGCAGAAGAGCAAATTATTAATGGCTTTTTGAAATAGATATTGCACAATTAGAGACGCACTTATTCTATGCAGAATAGGTGCGTCCCCAATTGTGTGCTTTAGAGCATCTTTTCTACAATTTGCACTGCATTACTTGCAGCACCTTTTCTAATATTATCTGCTACTACCCAAAGATTAACACCGTGACTCCACACTATTATCTCTACGAATTCTTCCTACAAAAACCTCGTCATGACCAGAGGCATTGGTGGCAAGTGGATAAATTGGATTAAGTGAGTTAGCTGAATCTTTTAAAGTGTCATTTTTATCATTTGCTGAGTTAAGTAAATGATTTGGCATAATATTATCTTGCACAATTAGTCCATTAAAATTAGATAAAGTTCTTATTAGATCATCCATTTCAAATTTTTTCTCAAATTCTACATTAATAGATTCGCTGTGAGAATTAAAAACAGGAACTCTTACTGTAGTTGCTGTTATTTTTAAATCAGGTCTTTTTAGTATTTTTCTTGTTTCATTTATCATTTTTTCCTCTTCTTTGGTATATCCATTATCTAAAAATACATCAATATGAGGTAAGCAATTAGAAAAAATAGGATAATTAAATTTCTTTAATTCATAAGAAGATTTGAAATCAATATTATCCGTAACATGTTCTCCTGCATTGATATTTATATCTAAATTAGAAGCGGAATTTATTTCTGAATGGTCTAAATAAGCTTTATCTGTTATGTAATTTTTTACTCCGTTTTCTAAATCTTCAACACCATATCTTCCGGCACCTGATACAGCTTGGTAAGTAGAGTAAACGATTCTTTTTATCTTGTATTTATCATCTAATGGTTTTAAAGCTACCACAGCTTGAATCGTAGAACAATTAGGATTAGCAATAATACCATGGTTATTTTTTATCTCTTCTGGATTAACTTCTGGAACAACTAAAGGTACATCTTTATCCATTCTGAAAGCACTACTATTATCTACAACAATGCATCCTTTAGAAACTGCTATAGGTGCATATTTTTTAGAAGTTGATCCCACTGCAGAGAAAATTGCATAGTCAAAACCACTATCAAATGACGATTCATTTAATTCTTGAATCATATATTCTTTATTCATAAACTGTACTTTTTTTCCAGCTGATTTAGAAGATGCAAATAGAACATACTCAGAAATAGGTAGTTTTTTTTCTTCTAATACTTTTAAAACTGTCCTACCAACTAAGCCTGTAGCACCTACTATAGCTAATCTGATTTTTTTCATCAAACATCATCCTTTACTATTAAACTTTATATATTATATCATAACATTAATAAAAATGTTCAAAAAATATTTGAAACTCATGCAAAATATGGTATAATAATAAATATTATGTGGAGGAAGTAATGTATAAATTTTTTGTCTCGGGAAATCAAATATGTAGTAACAATATGAAGATAGTAGGAGAAGATGTAAATCACATAGCAAATGTTTTGAGATTAAAATCTGGTGAACAGATTATCGTATGTAATAAAGATACAGGAAAGAGTTATATTTCAAAGATAGATGAAATTAATAAAGATTATATAATTTGTAAAACAGTAGAAGACATTATAGAATCAACAGAAAGTTATGTTAATATTGATTTATTTCAAGGTATTCCAAAGATGGACAAGATGGAATATATTATTCAAAAAGCAACAGAACTTGGGGTCAAGAATATATTTCCAGTAAATCTTGAAAGATGTATTGTTAAATTGGATAGTAAGTCGGAAATAAAGAAAATCGAAAGATGGCAAAAGATAGCAGAGGTTGCAGCAAAGCAAAGTAAAAGAGATAAAATTCCTGCAATAAAAAACATTGTGAATATTAAAAATATTTGCCAAGAAATAAAAAAATATGATATTATATTAATAGCATATGAGAATGAAGAAAAAAATACATTAAAAAAAGTATTAAAAGATTTAGATAGAGAAAAAAAGTTAAATATAGGAATAGTGGTTGGACCAGAAGGTGGACTAACTGAAAAAGAAGTGCAACAATTAACTGATCTTGGAGCGAAAAGTGTTACTTTGGGAAAAAGAATTTTAAGAACAGAAACTGCATCGTTAATGATACTTAGTGATATAATATATGAATTTGAATTATAATAAATAAAGATATACTGCAAGATTAAGACAAAAAAGAGGATGGTTATATAAAATAATATAAAATGGAGGAATAAAGATGCCTAAAAATGCTGATGTTAAAAGCAAGCAAAAACAGAACAAGAACACAAATGTAACAGATAAACAAGAACAGAATAAAAACACAAATATAATGGAAAAACAAGAACAAAGCAAAAAAACAAATGTGGCAGACAGAAAGAAAAGTAAGACTGGAAATATTGATAACAAAAAAGATAATAAAAAAAGCGTAAATACTAGCGTTAAAACAAATAAGAATAATAGCAATAGTAAAACTCATAAAAAAGAAAATGTAAAAATTAAGACTAATAAGAAAAATGAAAATAGAAAAAATGATGCTACCATAGAGACTAAAGTGAAAAAAAACACAGCAAAAAAAGAAGATGTTAAGCAACAAGAAAAAAGTAAAAATAAAGAAGTTGTAGTAAAAGTAAAGCCAGAACAAGATGCGGAGGAAATAGCTGCAACTACTACAGAAAAAGAAAATGTTAAGCTAATAAAATTTGAAGAAATAAAAAACATATTTAAGAAAAAGAAAAAAATTCCTAAAGAGGAATTGAAAAAAATAAATAAACCAGTTTTTCATAATATCTTAGTTGCTATAGTGGTTATGATATACTTTATATTCCTAATTTTGGGATTTTTAAATATAGAAGGTAATGTTTATCAGACAGATTTAAAAGTATTTTCAATATGCATTTTATTTTTAGCAATTTTCTTATTGGAAAAAGCATATAAAGAAGATAGTGGAAGAATAGCAATATTTGGAATAGAAATGATAGTAATAGCAATAATAACACTTGGACTCATATATGTAAAGTTGATGCTATCATCTCATTATATAAATATTGTTCTAATAATATTATATATAGTGTTGATATATTATGTTATAAAATCTATAGTAATATATAATAAGGGAAAGAAAAAATACTTTATAAAAGATGTAAAAGAAATGATTAATACTGAAGAATAGTATTAAAAATAGCAGAAGGTAAAATTAAAAATATGCCTTAAGGAAGGAATGAGATTAATTATGCAATTAATAAATATAGGATTTGGTAATATAGTTTCAGCAACTAGAATTATTGCTATAGTAAGTCCAGAATCTGCACCTATAAAAAGAATCGTACAAGAAGCAAAGGATAATGGAACAGCTATAGATGCAACCTATGGAAGAAAAACAAGAGCAGTTATAATTATGGATTCGGGGCATGTGGTACTTTCATCAATTCAGCCTGAAACAGTAGCAGGAAGGTTAGAAAAAGATGAAGAAACTCCTTCAGAGGAAGAAAACAAAGAATAAAAGGATATACAAATAAAATAATAAATATTTTTTAAGGAGGAATTTAAAAATGATGGTAAAACCAACAGTAAAAGAATTATTAACAAAAGTAGACAATAGGTTCGAACTAGTAGCGGTTACTGCTAAAAGAGCCAGACAAATAGCGGACGGAGCAGAAAAACTAACAGATGTAGATGAAGATTCACCAGTTACTATTGCTGCAAACGAAATAGCAGAAGGCAAGGTGAAAATATGTTAGTCTTATTATCAGGAGTGTCAGGAGCAGGCAAAGATACAATTAAAAAGCAGTTAATAGCAAGAATGGAAAATGTAGAATCATTGCCATCTTATACCGATAGGTCTCCAAGGGCAAACGATGTACCAGGAGTCACATATAATTTTGTAACTACAGAAGAATTTGAAAGAATGATAAAAGATGGAGAATTATATGAATATTCAGCACATCATGAGCATTATTATGGAACTTCAAAAAAATTATTAAATGACAAGATAAAAAAAGGAAAAATAATAGTAAAAGACATTGAAGTAAATGGTGTAGAAAATTTGCTAAAAATCTTAAAAGATGATGTAAAAATAGTAACTATTTTTTTAAGAGTTCCAAAAGAACAATTGCAAAAAAGGCTTGAAAACAGGGCTGATAAACCAAGCCTTAAAGAAATACAATTAAGATTAAATAGATTCGATTATGAAGAATCAAAAATAGGAATGTATGATTACATTATAAAAAACAATAATTTAGAGAAAACGGTAAACATTATTATGGAAATTATAAAAAGTGAATACAACTTAAAAGAATCAGAATTTTAACTAAAAAAAGAATCAGACATATTTACTCCCAAAGAGTAAGCTAACACGCAATTACTGTTAAAGTGTTTGAGAGGAACTTACATAAAATATGTGGGTTCCTTTTATGTGCTTATTATTTTACATCTAGATTTTTTCTGACTTTTAATATATAATAAGAAAAATATACATTACTACGACAAATAACTATGAATAGTAATGAAATACTTATAGGCAAAAATTAAAGGAGAAAGCATGATAGCAGAAGTGATAATACAAAGTAATGTAAAAAATCTAAATAAAACATTTGACTATAAAATACCAGAAGAGTACGAAAATAAAGTACTCGAATTAATTGGAGCAAGGGTATTAGTGCCATTTGGTAGAATGAAATCTTTAGAAGAAGGTTTTATTGTAAATATAAAAGAAAATACAGAATATGAAGTAAAAGAAATAGCTAGAATAGAAGAAAAATATTTAGATGAAAGTAGAATAGAACTTGCAAAATGGATGGCAAGAAGGTATTTTTGTAATATTGCAGATTGCCTAAAACTTATGTTACCACCAGGAACTACGTCAAAAGTGAATACTAATAGGGTAAAAGAGAAAAATGCAAATTTTATTACTTTAAAAAAGGACGAAGATGAAATTGAGTTTGATATAGAAAATGGAAAATTAAAATCAGAAAAGCAGATTAGAACACTGAGATTTATTATGCAAAATGGCGACTCTTTAGTATCTGATATTGAAATGTTTGCAGACAGTTCTAGAGCAGTAGTAAATACCTTATGTAAAAATGGATACTTAGAAATGATAGAGAAAAAGATTGAAAGAGACCCATTTGAAGATAAAGATATTGAAAGAACACAAAAATTACAACTTACCGATGAACAACAAAAAGCCTTTGATACTATTTGCGACTCTATGGATGATATGTTATTTTCCGAATTTTTATTATTTGGAGTAACTGGTTCACGGAAAGACAGAAGTGTATTTACAATTAATAGAAAAGACACTAAAAGAACACAAATCTAGTATATTATTAGTACCAGAAATATCGCTAACTCCACAAACGGTAAATCGATTTATCGCAAGGTTTGGCAAAGAACAAATTGCAGTACTACATAGTAAATTATCGGTAGGAGAAAGATACGATCAATGGCACAAAATAAATGAAGGAAAAGCAAAAATAATTATTGGAGCACGTTCTGCTATTTTCGCACCAGTACAAGACTTAGGAATTGTTATTATCGATGAAGAACACGATGGTTCATATCAATCCGAAATGGCACCAAGGTATGATGCAAAAGAAATAGCAAGATACAGATGTAAATCTGCTAATGTACCATTAGTATTAGGAAGTGCCACGCCAGACATAGAAACCTATTATAAAGCACAAAAAGAAGAAATAATGCTTTTAGAATTAACCAAAAGAGCAAATGAAGCAGAATTGCCAAGCATCGAAATAATTGACTTAAGAGAAGAATTAGCAAAAGGAAACAAATCCATGATTAGTACTAGACTTTATGAAGAAATAGAAAAAAATCTGAAAGATAAAAAACAAACTATTTTATACTTAAACAGAAGAGGATTTTCAACATTTGTAATGTGCAGAAATTGTGGTTATAGCGTAAAATGTAAGAATTGCAATATAAATTTAACGTATCATTTTAATACCAATAAACTAAAATGCCATTATTGTGGATATGAAGAAAAAGTAGTAACAACATGTCCAGAATGCGGAAGTAATCAAATACGATACTTTGGAACAGGAACACAAAAACTAGAATATGAAATCCATAAACTATTCCCAGAAGCTAGTACCATAAGAATGGATATTGATACAGTAACTAAGAAAAACTCACATGAACAAATTTTAGAAAAATTCAAAAACGACAAGATAGATATCTTAATTGGAACACAGATGGTAGTAAAAGGACATCATTTCCCTAATGTAACACTAGTTGGAGTTATTGCAGCAGATGGAAGCTTAAATATAGATGACTTTAGAGCAAATGAAAGAACCTTTCAAATACTAACACAAGTAGCAGGAAGAGCAGGAAGAGGAAAAGACAAAGGAAGAGTTATAATCCAGACCTATAATCCAGACAACTTTAGTATTGAATGTGCCAAAAAGCAAGATTACAATTTATTCTATCATACCGAGATATCTTTACGAAAACAATTGAAATATCCGCCATTTTGCGATATAATAGTAATTGGATTTACTTCAGAAAATGAAAAAGAAGTAATTTCAGTAGCAGAAAAAATACATGCCTATTTAAAAAATAGAGTAATAAAAGAAAATATAGGTATCATACTATATAGAGCACTTCCAGCACCAATTGACAAAATAAAAAATAAATATAGATGGAGAATTCTAGTAAAATGTAAATTCTCGGAAGAAATCATAGACTTAATGAACGATGTTATAGAAGAATACTATAAACTAAAGAAAAAAAACACAAGAATAGCAATTATGTCGTTATAGGGACAGGCCTTCCTAAAAGGGGACAGTCCCCAATTAGGAAAATTCGGACAAAAAAGCCTGTCCCCAATTAGAAAGAAGGAGGTAAGAAAGGTGGCAATAAGAGAAATAAGACAAAACGGAGACGAAATTTTAAGAAAGAAATCTAGAGTAGTTGAAGTAGTAGATGACAAAATAAGAGAACTATTAGAAGATATGTTAGAGACAATGCATAAATATAATGGAGTGGGGCTTGCTGCTCCACAAGTAGGAATTTTAAAAAGAGTTGTTGTAATCGATTTATACGATGAAAGCGAACCGTTAAAATTAGTAAATCCAGTTATTATAAAAGAAAAAGGAAAGCAAGAGGTAGAAGAGGGATGCTTAAGCTTCCCAAATCAATATGCGAAAATGATAAGACCTGAAGAAATTGTAGTAGAAGCATTAAATGAGAATGGAGAAAAAATAAAAATAAAGGCGAAAGGATTATTAGCACAAGCAATATGCCACGAAGTTGATCATTTAGATGGAATATTATTTGTGGATAATATGATACCTGGCACATTAGAATATGTAGAGCCAAAAGAAGATTAGTGTAAAACAAAAAGAGTAGGGAAATTTATCTCCATGGTTTCAAAAAGGAAACGATGGACTAGTCTTTATACCTTGTTCTAGAAGGAGGATATAAGAATGCTTAAAATAGTTTTTATGGGGACACCGGATTTTGCGGAACAGTCTTTAAAAGCAATATATGAAGCGGGATACCAAATAGAGGCTGTAGTAACAAATGTAGATAAACCAAAAGGTAGAGGCATGAAAATGGTTTCTTCTCCGGTAAAACAATTTGCTGAGGAAAAGCATTTAACTGTTTTTCAGCCACAAAAAGTAAGAAATAATGTGGAATTTATTGAAGAAATAAAGCAAATAAATCCAGATGTAATATGTGTGGTTGCTTATGGAAAAATTCTTCCAAAAGAACTGTTGGAAATTCCAAAACTTGGTTGTATTAATGTACATGCTTCATTACTTCCTAAATATAGAGGAGCGGCGCCAATACAGTGGACGGTACTAAATGGAGATAAAACTACTGGAATTACAACAATGTATATGGATGAAGGAATGGACACAGGAGATATGATTTTAAAAGAAGAAGTAGAAATAGGAAAAGATGAAACAACAGGAGAGCTATGGGATAGACTTGCTGTGATAGGTGGCAATTTGCTTGTGAAAACATTGCAATTGATTGAAAAAGGAGAGGCACCACGAGAAAAACAAGCAGAAGAATTTACTTTAGCACCAATGCTAGATAAAAATATGTCCAAAATAGATTGGGAAAATAAAATGGCTTCCGAAATAAAAAATTTGGTAAGAGGATTAAATCCAATCATGGGAGCATTTTGCTATTTGAATGATAAAAAAATAAAATTTTGGAAAGTAGATGTTCTATCGGAAAAGGAGTTAGAGCAAGAGTATCCAGAACTAATAGAGTACGAATATAAAATGCCTAATATTGAACCAGGAACGGTACTATTTTCAGATGCAAAAAAAGGATTGTATATAAAAGCGAAAAATGGAATTATTAAAGTCCTTGAAATACAAGGAGAAAATGCAAAAAAAATGAGCATACATGATTTTTTGAGAGGAAATAGGATAGAAGCGGGAAGCATATTTTCTTAGTTCCTAAAAGGGGACAGTCCCCAATTAGGAAATTTTAAAAAAAGTTGCAAAAATTGTTATATAATAGTATAATATATAATGTATGAAATTATATACATAAAAAGTAATACAAACATAGATAAAGTGCATAATATGAATATAAGATATTTTAAAAGGAGAAAAAAATGGATTATTTATTTATGATTCAGCAAGCACTTGTATGGTTATTAACAATATTTTGGGGATATCAATTAATTATAAGCATTTGTTCACTAGTAAAGTTAAAAGATAAACCAATATTAGAAGAGAAAACAAATAGATTTATGGCAATAGTGCCTGCTCATAACGAAGAAAATGTTATAGAAGCTTTAATAGAAAGTTTAAACAAGCAAGATTATCCAAGAGATTATTATGATATATATGTTATTGCAGACAATTGTACGGATAGAACTGCAGAAATTGCAAGAGAACACGGTGCAATTGTATTGGAAAGATTTGATGAAGAACATAAAACTAAGGGATATGCATTGCAATGGTTCTTAAATCAAAAAATTGAAGAAAATGCAAATTATGATGCTTTTTGCATTTTTGATGCAGATAATATTGTAGATAAAAACTTCTTAAAAGCTATGAATAAAAAACTTTGTCAAGGAGAAGAAGTAGTTCAGGGATATAGAGATATTAAGAATCCAACCGATAGTTGGGTATCAGCAGGTTACGCATTATTTTATTGGACAATGAATCGATTCTATCATTTAGCAAGGTATAATTTGGGACTATCTCCATTGATTAATGGTACTGGTTTCATGGTTAAGTTCGATGTTATTAAACCAGAAGGATGGAACACCAAGACATTAACAGAGGATATTGAATTTTCTTTAAAAAGAATAATAACAGGAAAAAGATTAGGCTGGGCAACAGATGCAATAGTTTATGATGAACAACCAGTAGGATTTAAACAATCATGGAAACAAAGAACTAGATGGACGGTAGGGCATATACAATGCATGACTGAATATACAAAACCACTTGCATCTGCTGTTAAGTCGCATAAAACCATGATGAATTTTGATGGATTGCTATATATATTAGGAAGTATTCCAATGTTTGTATTAACATTAGTTTTATTAGTATTAAACTTTGTTATATATATAGCCAATGGAATGAGTACAGTTGACTTAATTATAAATTGTTTAAGATATTTAATACCAACATTCCTTTTACCAATATTTACAGCATTACTTATTATGATATTGGATAAAAAGCCGATAAGACCAATGATTAAAGGATTATTATGCTATCCGATATTCTTAGGCTCATGGATATTGATAAACTTTAAATGTTTATTTAAACGTGACACAAGTTGGGATAAAATTGAACACGTTAGAAATATAAAGATAAAAGATGTTGCTTAAATAGTGAAACTATGATATATGATATAATCATTAAGAATGAGAAATTGGGGTCTGACCCCAATTTCTCATATAGGGGGGAAGTATGAAAAAAATATTAAAAAATAAAGCAACATTAATACATATAATAATTATAATACTAGGAATTATTTTTATTTCCTTATCAACATTTCATAGTAGCTTATGGTATGATGAATCTTATTCAGTAGCAATATCTAATAGAAGTTTTGCAGATATTTGGAAGATAGGTGGGCACGATGTCCATCCAGTACTATATTATTGGATATTACATGCTATAAGAAGTGTTTTTGGAAACCAAATAATGATATTTAGGCTATTTTCAGTTTTAGTACTAGCTATTTTAGGAATCCTAGGATTTACACACATTAGAAAAGATTTTGGACCAAGGGTTGGACTATTATTTTCATTCTTTGTATTTTTCTTACCAATAACTGTAGCATATGCAGGAGAGATAAGAATGTACGGACTAGCTATGTTATTAGTTACACTTATGGCAATTTATGCATACAGAATATATAAAAATCCTAATGGGAAGAATATAAAAAATTGGATTCTTTTTGGTGTATTTAGTTTAGCTTCGGCATATACACACTACTATGCTCTGGCAGCAGCTGGAATAATAAATGTAGCGATGTTTATTTATTATATAAGAAAAGCTGTGCAAGAGAAGAAAATGGGTTCTAATTTAAAAGCATTTCTAATTGTAGCAATTATACAAATAGTAGCATATATACCTTGGTTAATATATTTAATATTGCAAATAAGCCAAGTATCTGCAGGTTTTTGGATAGAAATGTCTTTTCCAGGAACATTAATAGAAATGTTTACATTCCAATTTACAGGAAACCTTGAAGATTCTAAGTATGTATCAAACTGGGTAGCAGGAGTATTTGGAATAATTATATGTAGTTATGTAATTTACTTATTTATACGAAACAGAAAGAACAAAGAAGAAAACAGACCGGCAAAATATGCAATAATAATATATGCTTTAACACTGGCTGGAGTTTTTGTTATGTCTTTCATAATGCATAGTGCAATACTATATGCAAGATATATGCTATGCATTACAGGACTTTTTATATTCTTTATAAGCTATATAATAGGAAAATATGGTAACAAATATATTACAATACCTATATGCATTTTATCAATAATAATTGCAACATATATAAATGTATTGTTAATAAATCAAAATTATGACGAAAGCAATGCAAGGCCAATAGAATACTTAAAAGAAAATATTCAAGAAGGAGACATTTTACTTTATGGAAATGAAGGAAGTGGATTTGTAGTATCTGCAAATTTTCCTGATGTAAAACAATATTTCTGGGATGGGGCATATTGGAATATTGATGAAGCAATAAGTAGCTATGGTCCGAATATGACAATAATACATAGCTTAGATGAAATAGAAGAAGAAAATGCAAGAATTTGGGTAATTAATGCAAGTAATTATGCAATAGCAAATTCCTTAGTAGAAGAAATGAATGCAGAATTAATTTCAAAAGAAGCTTATATAACAGCCTATAAAGAATATGAATATACAATTTCTTTGATTGAATTAGATAGATAGTATTTTATATTCAAAGAAAAAATTGAAGCGTTTGTGGACAGATTTAAATCTATCCACAAACGCTTTAATCAAACACATCAATACTGAAATTTACTGCAAGTATACTTCAATTGCATTCTTAAATAAAATTTGTTCTCGTATGCTTTCCATGATTTTTAGTTTTCTAACAACAGCTAATTCCTGCTCACTATTACCCCAAGGAGAATCTGTGCCAAACAGAATTTTATTACTAGGCAAGAAATCTAATACTGTGTAATAAATATCTTCAGGAGACAATATCTCATTGGGGGGAAATAGGCTTGTAAGTTTACTTTCATACATAAATACAGATGGACAGCAATCAAGATATACATTGTCCATTTGAGCGATTTTTCTTAGGACACCTTCATCAAGTGCTGCAGCATGAGCGACAACTACCTTAATTTCAGGGTTATTTTCAGCAAAGGTAATAGCATCTTTTGCACTTTCCAATTCTCGTATTCCAGTATGAATTAAGATTGGTTTAGAAGAGTAAATTCGAAGCTTAGCTACACTTACTTGGTCGTTCCAAGGATGAAGTTTAAATCCTATAAATTCATTAGGGTAATTCTCTTCAAAAAAATCAATCTCTGTTTGAATGGTAGCATCACAAAGAGAAATGTAAATAAGTGGCTTAATTTTATGGCGGTAAGGCTTCGTCATATAAATTAAAGCAATGTTATAACTACGAAGAGGATCTATTTCGGATTTTAGAATTACCTTACCACATGTTTTACATTTAAGAACTAAGCCATCATCATTTTTTGTGATGACTACTCTATGCCGATGTGGAGATTTGCAATTACAAGCATTTAAATTGTTATTTATTGCAAATGCATTAGTGTTTCCTTTGAATGACTCTATAGATTTAGCAGAGGTTTGTACGTAAGGACAATTCATAGAACAATCATTTGGACATCTAAAAATACTCACCTTTGGGTTAAGAGTAGGGAATGCCATATCAATTCCACTTTGTTTCATTTCTCCTAAAAAACGCGATAAGCCATAATTATTGTAGAAAAAGTAATTTGAATCAGTATTAATATGTACATGAGAATTTATAATCATAAATTTCCCTCCATAAAATTCATAGTGTTTTTGCTAAAACCAGTGAAACAACTGCGCCAAAAAACAGTTGCTGTTATTTCGCATAAAGTATAAGCAAAAATTAACAAGGTTAATATACCTCGGAATAAAAAACACATTTGGTTAAACCATTCCAATATATATTAGCATAGAATTAATTAAAAATCATAAAATGTCGAAAACTTCCCATAAATCGTCAAAACTTCCTATATTTTGCTATTGGAAAAATATGTAAAAAAGAATATAATTAGAAAAAACTAAGGAGGGGTGAAACTTTTGAATATTAACTTTATAAAACAGGACAAGCAGCTAATAGTAGAAATCACAGAAGAAATAGACCACCATGTGGCAGAAAAAATAAGGAGGAAAGTAGATGATGAAATTACACGATATATGCCTAGAAAAACTATATTTGATTTCAGTAGGGTTACTTTTATGGATAGTGCAGGAATAGGAATGATTATTGGGAGATACAAAATGATGAAACTTATAGGAGGAAGTTTGGAAATTGTGAATATAAGTCAAACTGTTAGAAGAATACTGGAAATGAGTGGAATAGATAGAATTATTCCTATGGCAAGTTAATTTGAGGTAGGCTTTTTTGATGTAAAAAACTAAAAGGGGGGCAGTAGTGTAAAAAAGCAATGTCTGTCCCAATTATCAAAAACTGACAAAGAAACTGTCCTAATTAGAATGGAGGAATTTTAAAAATGTATGATAATGAAATGAAATTAGAATTTTTAAGTAAGTCTTGTAATGAAGCTTTTGCAAGAATTACAGTTGCAGCTTTTGCATCGCAGTTAGATCCGACTATAGAAGAACTTGCAGATATAAAAACTGCAGTATCTGAGGCAGTAACAAACTCTATAATTCATGGATATGAAGATAGTGAGGGAATTATAAAGATAAAGGGGAAAATAATAAAAAATACGATTGAAATAGAAATTTCAGATACAGGAAAAGGTATTGAAAATATTGAGTTAGCACGTAAACCGCTATATACAACAAAAGCAAATTTGGAAAGGTCTGGGATGGGATTTACCATAATGGAAAATTTTATGGATGAGGTGCAAATAGATTCTGTTTTAGGACTAGGTACAAAGGTAATAATGAGAAAAAAAATAAAAAAGCATTTAGTAAATATTGAGGAAGAAGAATTTGCTAGTTTAGGAGGAGTGAGCTAAGTGCTAGAAAACAGTTTGTATGAGAATAAAGTAGAGGACATCATAAAAGCTCAAAAAGGAGATAAGTCTGCAATGGAAAAACTTATAACAGATAATAATGGACTTATCTGGAGCATTGTGAAAAGATTTAAAGATAGAGGATATGAAATCGATGATTTGTATCAAATAGCTGTGATGGGATTTATGAGATCTATAAAAAAATTTGATACAAGTTTTGATGTCAGACTTTCTACATATGCTGTTCCATACATATTAGGAGAAATAAGAAGATATATACAAACAGAAGGACCAATAAAAGTTAGTAGGAGTATAAAAGAACTATTATATAAAATATCAGAAGTGCAAAAAGAATACTTAAAACATGGAAAAGAAGCTACAATAGAAGAAATAGCTAAAGAAGTAGGAGTAGCTAAAGAAGAAATAGTAGTTGCTTTAGAAAGTAAAGTACCTGTAAATTCAATTTATGAAAGTGAATCAGTAGATGAGGATGGAGTTAGTATAATTGACAAAATAAGTACTGGGGTAGATGAGCAAAATCTAATTACCAATAAAATTGCAATATTGGATTTGATAAAAAATCTAGAAGAAAGAGAAAAACAAGTAATTTTACTTCGATATTACAGAGGAAAAACGCAAACAGAAATTGCACGAATTATGAACATAAATCAAGTACAAGTGTCAAGAATAGAGAGAAAAGTTTTAGATACTATGAGAAGAAAGCTTACAGAGGGAGTAATTACTGCATGAAAATATTAAAATATCTAATATTGGTACTAATCCATTTGGAGTATAATGTGTATAGTAGTACACATTATTAATATGTTTTAATAAATATTTATAGAACAAAACAGGAAAGAGAAAAATGAGAAAAATTTTTATATATTTTTTAGTATTAGTGTTTATTTGTTTTGCAATACCAATCATATTTACTAAGGAATTTTCTACAAGAACGTATTCTCAAAATGTGGATATGAGTAATTCGAATAATAAAGGTGCATTAGAGGAATCTACATATGATTATGATGAATATAATACCATAAAGTTATTGCATGTAGATACAGAAACAATAGAGGAAATTGATTTAGATGAATATCTATATGGTGTAGTATCGGCTGAAATGCCTGCCTCTTTTGAAGAAGAGGCGTTAAAAGCACAAGCTGTTGTAGCAAGAACGTATACGATATATAAAGTAGTAAATAATGACGGAAAACATGGGGAAGCAGATATTTGTGATGATTCAACTTGTTGTCAAGCATGGATTTCTAAAAATGACAGATTTTCAAAATGGGATGAAGATGAAAGAGAATATAATTGGAATAAAATTGTAAATGCAGTAAATAGTACGCAAGGAAAAATTATTACATATGAAGGTAAGCCAATAAATGCATTTTTTCATTCCAATAGTGGTGGTACGACAGAAGCACCAATAGATGTATGGGGTGGAAGTGGATATCCATATTTGCAGTCGGTGTCTACATCAGGAGAAGATGCATATAGCCAATATAGTTCAGAGGCAATATTTACAAAAGAAGAGTTTAAAGAAAAAATAAAAAAAGTGCATAGCAATTTTGAAATAGATTTTGCTGAAGAAGATTGTATAAAAATAGAAGAATATACTGACGGAAACAGAGTAAAAACAATAAAAATTGGTAATTTGAAATTGTCTGGAGTAGAGGTAAGAACCATTTTGGGATTAAGATCTGCTAATTTTAAAATAACAATAACTGATGATGAAATAAAATTTGAAGTTACTGGATATGGTCATGGAGTAGGAATGAGTCAAACTGGTGCAGATAGTTTGGCAAAGGAAGGCAGTAATTATGAAGATATAATACATCATTATTATACAAATGTAGAGATAGTAGACATGTAGTTAATGTCTACATAAAAATACATCTGCCTTTCTGGCAGATGTATCATATGTACTACGTGAGACTAGTGAGGAAAAACAATTAATTTGTATAATTAAATTTTATATAAATCTGTATAAAACTCTCAAAAATGTAAATACTTATGATAAATACAAAAAGAAGGAAGGATTGATTTTTTTATGAGAAGAGAAAGAAGAGGTATTGGAAAAGATCAGACAGATATTAAAAGAGTATTATACATTGCGGGAGGGATTTTATCGCTTTCTATTATTGCATTTGTTGCAATATTTATACTTTATGGAAATGGTAATAATACTGAAACACAAATTGCTAGATACAATACATCAATAGTAGATGATTATGCTACAAATTCTACAGAAGAAACAAGTACCCAGATGGGAAAAACCGTAAATGAAGTTCAAAATTCTGAAACAAATGAAGTATTGAATGAAATAAGTACTGATTCAGAAGAAGATACAACAAAATATGCAGTAAATACAAGTAAATTGGAAACAAATACGATAGCAGGAACAAATACTACAGAAAATGATGCAGAAGATAATACCGTGGAAGAAAAAGTAGCGGATCCAGAGTTTATGATGCCAGTAGAAGGAGAAATATTAAGAGAATATGCAAAAGATAGTTTGGTATATTCTACAACTTTGGATGAATGGATTACACATAACGGAATAGATATAATAGCAGAAAAAACAACTGTGGTAAAAGCATCAGCAGAAGGAACAGTAAAATCAATAAAAAATGATCCAAGGTATGGTCTTACAGTAGTAATAGAGCATGTGAATGGATTTAAAACAGTATATTCAAATTTGCTTACTGCTGAATTTATAGAAGAAGGCGAACAAGTTAAACAAGGTCAAACAATAGGAACTGTTGGAAATACTGCAACATTTGAAATTGCAGATGAATCGCATCTTCACTTTGAAATATTAAAGAATGATGAATATGTTGATCCAGAATTGTATATTTAGAAAATTTTGTGGCTCAGCATAGCAATCAAATGAGTCAAATACAAGTATGTTTTAGAGTAAACTAGCAACCTTAAAAATAAATTTTTTAAGGTTGCTAGTTTATGTGCAATTACACAACAGAAGTTACTGTTCAGCGTGAATTTGTAGTATACGTCTTAGTAGTATGTATATTTCTCAAATTTTTTTGTACCTTGCTGT